>JABHNP010000240.1 GCA_018694455.1 Planctomycetaceae bacterium
CGTGACGGCGTGCACACCCCACCAGTCCATGCGCCCATGTGGTAAGCAGAATCGAGTGTCATGCCATCTGATGCCAGTTGGCTTATGACTGGTGTTTCAAGAGTAGATGACGGATTGTAGACCTGAAGATCAAACGGTGATTGATCATCAGCAATAATAAAGAGAATGTTTGGCCGTTTGTCTTCCGCGGTAGCGTTTGCAGGAAGCAGAATGTGGCATGCCGCATACCAGATTAGTACAACGAACAGGCTGTTTTGGATTCGTTTTAATAAATACATAATGATATCTCCGAGCGATTTCTATGCAGAAAAGTGAATCATTTATTGGACGAATGAGTTCTTAATGATCCCAGGATGATTATTAATGGAGTTGTGCCAGATGTGTTTCTGGAGTTTTGGTGTTGGCGGACTACTCTGTGTGAATTTTAAAAGTAAAAGCGTACTCCCCCGGTGGTGTTTCAGGGACGGTAACCTCAAGATGTTTTTTGTCTTGTTTCCATTCCAGCTGCCTGTTGCTGCCCATAAGGCTGATTGACTGTATGGTTTCCTTGCATCCTTCCGCGAGTGATTGAATCTGGAGTTTGCCATCGTCTGGCCAAGCTAGTGCGATGGCATAGATGATATTACCCTTTTGCGTAAAACGTATGTCCTGAGCAGTAAATTCCTTACGCCAATCCCACTGCTCTTTCTCTTCCCCTTTATTGTTCCGCTTAAACCCTCGTGTAATAGTTGGGCCTTCAGCGTGAGTTTTCCAAGGTCGACTGCCGTAGATGGCTTCTCCGTTGAGTTTCATCCACTTCCCAATATTTTTCATGATTTCTCGCTCTTCAGGCGGGATGGAGCCGTCTCCTTTCGGTGTCAGCGACAACAGGAAAATGCCGCCACGACTTACGACATCAACAATACTACGAACGTGGTAATCAGCCCTATCTTTGTATCGTTTGTTGTTTACATAACTCCAAGGGTAGGCGATGGCCCGGTCAATGAGAAACCATGGGCCGACATCGGTCGGCATGTCACGCCCGTTTTCGTAGCACCTGAGACCAACATTTTGAGGGAAATTAAAGTCACCACCATTTTTATTACAGATTGTCACGCGTTGTTGATTCCGTGAGGCATCGTTGAAATATTTTGCAAGAACGTCGAGTACATATGCCTCAGGTGGATGATTTCCGCGCATGGAGGTGCGAAGTCCATCAAACCAGATCATATCTGGATGATAGGTGTCGATTACCTCTGATATTTTTGCTTTCCACTGATCAGAAAACTCCTTAGCTGTCCCAGTCCACTGATTCCAGTAAAAGTCATAAAATGCCGGATCGAAAACATCCCATGTTTCCCGCATGGTGTCTGTGATGTCGTCGCTCTTCATGCCTCCGGTCGCATATCCAAAGCTTCTCCCGTGGTGAAAGGTTGCAAGAAGTTTCATGTCGTCGTGTTGGTGTACTGCCTCGGCAATTTCTCCGTAGATGTCACGGCACGGCCCCATATTTGCTGCATTCCATCGATTTACTTTACTGTCCCAGAGGAGGAATGAGTCATGGTGGACGAGGCATATGCCCCCAAACTTTGCACCAGCGTCATGCATGACGTGAACCCAATCATTCGCATCAAACTTTGGAGCAGTAAAAAGAGGGATAAAGTCTTTGTATCCAAAATCTTTAAGTGGCCCATATTTTTTGGTGTGGTACGAGTAAACACCCTTGGCGTCGGTTCGTGACCCCTCGTACAGATTGCGCATGTAATCAGGACCCCCGTGAGCCGGCACAGAGTAAATGCCCCAATGCGTGTACACGCCGAACTTCGCATCCTTAACCCATTCCGGAAGTGGGTTTTTGGCAAGAGACCCCCACGTAGGTTTAAAGTTTTGTTGTGCTTTGCTTTCTGTGCCAGTGAAAACAACGAGGAGAAGAGTGCAAACGATTAGGAGCAAGGATTTCATGGCATTCTTAATTGGGGAAAATTGAAAAAGGAAGATAAATTGTTGTTTATTTAGAGAGGGGGCTAATATTGTCTTAGTCCATGATCTCCACCGCATTATTTAGTTGTTTCTGCGTCGGTAAACTCAGCAAAAGGTCCAGGGACATTAGCAAGGTTCTTTTTGAGCAGTGCTTTCATGAGTTCAACACGCGGCTTCTGTAATGGGTCTGCTATGCGATTGTTTCGTTCCAGCGGGTCGCTCCTGATGTCATAGAGTTGATCGGTGTCGTAGTAGTTTGGATAGAAATCCTTCGCAGGTCCTTCAGAACCTCGTCCACCAGGACGGTCCGCGAGATGGGTGTACGGCTTAGGAGGATTTGGTGAAACCGTGTTCGGCAGTCGAAACGCAAGGTATTTCCAGCCATCTTTTAAAACAGCACGAGTCGCACCGATCTCGAAAAAAAGATGGTCATGGATTTCTTCATCATTTCCATGAAGAACACCTGCAAAACTTGTTCCATCGACCTGATGTCGTTGCGAGGCTGGTACATGGCAAAGGTCCATGATTGTTGGTGCGAAATCAATATTTGAAATGTTGACTTTCGAATATCGACCGCCTTTAAAGTGAATTGGGGACCAGGCAAGGCTTACGGATCGAACGCCTCCCTCGTAAAGAGATCCTTTTCCACTTTCAACGCCATGGTCATCAAAAAGAAAAACAATCGTATTATCGAGTGCACCCATTGTTTTCAGTTTTTGAAGGACACCACCAATGCCATCATCGAGCCAGAGAACATCGCAAGCAGTTGGTTCACTAGAAAGTTCAGCCTCAGCAATACGTTCTGGAATTGTTTTTCTGTCAGGCTGAACAGATAGTGGCTGATTGAGCAAGCCCGCAGGTGTCGCGAGTGGGTCACCTGTATATTTCTTGAATCGAGGGCCCGGCCCGTGATTGAGCGTTGTCGCCATGTAGAGAAAGAATGGCTTGTCCTTGGTTGACCATGTATCAAGGAACTCAATCGCAGCACTTGTGATCCAGTCCATGTTATGGAATTCGAGTGCTTTACAGGTATGCCCCGGAAGATTTCCCTGGTAAAGGTTTGCCGCAAAATCGAAGCCACACTGTTTGAAAGCGTTCACAAGTTTCTGCTGCTTCTCTGTATAGTACTGAGCCACACTGGGGTCAGTCGGGTCAGCGTCTTCCGCCGGGCCATCATTTCTGGATACACCTTTGGCTTCAATGACATGGTTTTTTCCCACAGCACCGGTGTAGTACCCTGCCTGTTGGAGAGTTCTTGCAAGATTAGGGGTTGTCGAGTCAATGTGACAATTCCATGTGATATTTACCTGTTCACCTCGATCGACAGTTCGTCGAAAACTTGTAGACCGGCTTGCGTATGTCCCAGTGAGGACAGAAAACCGTGACGGTGTGCAGACTGGGCTGGTCACGTATTGATTCCGAAACACAACGCCTTCCTGAGCAAGGCGGTCAAGATGAGGACTCAGGTTCCGAGGTTGACCTTGTTCTGTTCTTCCTTCTTCAAGGAAGTTAAATTCCCGCCGCTCCTGATCGTCTGTGATGATAAAGAGAATGTTTGGCCGCGGCTCTGCTGCCGCTATTTCTTCTATGTGTGTGAGAGGAAGTGGAAGTATCAGTAAGAGAAATGCACTCGATACTTTTTGGGAAAATGAGATCTTCATAGTTTCGGCTAATCTATGTGTGTTGTTCAACAGAGACTCTTTTAGCGTGCAGAGCAAAATAAGCGTTTTGCTATCGCTGTTCTTCACTTCTCTTGCCTTTTCGTTTTTTGACAAAAGAGGAAAGGTCAAATTCTACTTTTTGATGTTGTCCAGGAGTGCTGCGGCCCGTTTCAATATAGTGAAGCATTATTGCTTCGAGTGAATTGCTGATGTCAGCGTTAGAAGTAATTTGGTTTGTGGTTTCTCCGATGTCTGGACAGAGATTAAATAATTCACGTTGGCCACTTCGGTGAAAAATCAACTTCCATTCGTTCTTTCGAATCGCTAGTGCCCCGGGTGCCTGGTGAATCGTCGCCTCACGAGTCGGTCTATCAGTCGTGCCAGAAAGCAGGGACAAAAAACTGACACTGTCCTCGGCGGCGTTACTAGGTAACGCTTCTTCAAGAATTTCTGCGCAGGTGGCGAATAGATCGGTGAGGCAGATGGTTTGACTCGTTGTTGAGCCAGGAGCAATTTTTCTTGGCCAGCTTGCGATGAAAGGTTCACGATGACCACCCTCGTAGATGCTGCTCTTTGCGTCACGCAATGGAGGGTACGGTCGTTTTGCAGCGCCATTGTCTCCTGTGGCAATGATGAGTGTATCTTGCGTTTGGCCTGTTCGCTTGAGTGCGTCTAATATCTGGCCGAGCATGTGGTCCCCTTGATAGACCCAATCTCCATAACGAGCCTCTTTGCCTGATATGCCTCCTTTGCCTTTCATCTCATCGGCGGGTGCTATTGGGCTATGCGGCGGACACATCGGGAAGTAAAGAAAGAATGGCTGTTCGTTTTGTCCACGTTCAGTGATGTACTTCACGGCCTGTTTGATCATGAGGGGCTGGTTTTCGACAGCGTCAATGTTTGCCACCACTGTGTCTTGCTCAATAATCGACCCAATGTTTCGAGCATGTGTGAACCCGTAGAAGTAATCGAAGCCGCGTGAGTTCGGTCCTTCAGTAAGTTTTGTTCCAATAGGGAGTTTGTTTTCGGTGCCCGGCTTGCCGTCAACCCAGTTCATACCCAGGTGCCATTTTCCGATACATGCTGTATGGTATCCGTGCTGTTGAAGGAATGACGCCACCGTAAGTCGATCAGCTGGAATAATTGGTGGTGAATATGTTTTCAAGACGCCGAACTGCCCAATACGGCATGGGTATCTTCCAGTGAGAACACCATACCTAGTAGGAGTGCAGTTTGCTGCTGCGGCATGGGCATCAGTAAAAAGCATGCCTTCCTGAGCGAGGCGGTCGATGTTTGGTGTTCGAAAAGGACTTTCAGTTCGATAGCTTGTGGGTTGGCCAAACCCAATATCATCAAAAAGTACGAAGATAATGTTTGGTGTACCTAGCGTGCCCGCAATTGCACCTCTCGCATTGCAGCCAAGCAGAACGATTCCGAGCAAGAAGAGACGGAAGACCATGAAAATTCCCCGAGTTAGACCGATACCCAGAATACCACATGCAACAGAATAGAGTCCATGAAATGTTCTAAGTGTTGCTTTCAGGGGTAAAGGATTTCTTAGTGGTGGATCGGTCGGCTGATACGAATTCCCTCACGAGCAAAAAGTGAGTGAATGGCCTGAATGATTTCAAACGGAACGAGGCCATCGCCGTGGACACAAAGAGTTTCTGCAGAAATTGGTATCTGTTTTCCTGATGGAGTTGTGATTACGTTGTATCGTACAATTTCATAGGCCTGAGCTGCCGCTTCATTCGTGCTTTCAATGGTGGCATTGTCTTCAGAGCGTGAGATAAGTTCACCAGATTTGTGATACCGACGATCGGCAAAAGCCTCTGGAATTACGTGAAGACCATCATGCGTGGCGATGGAGGCCAGCGGGCTGCCTGCGGCTGCATATATGAAAAGGTGAGGCCACTCAACTGCGAGTGCACGACTGACTGCAATAGCCAATGCCTCATTCGTTCCAACCTGATGGTAGAGCGCGCCATGGAGTTTGACATGATGCAGGTCATCGCCAGCAACAGCAGCGATGCGTGCTATTTGGTGCACAACCAACTCGGCAGCCGCTTCTGGGCTTATCGGGTGTGGCCGGCGACCAAAGTGGTCAGGGTCTGAGTGGCCCGGGTGGCCGCCGATTGCAGTGGCGTGGTGACGTGCACGTGATACTGTTTCTTGAATCGACTTGAGATTACCCGCATGCTCGCCGCAGGCAATATTAACTGAACTGACTAGTGACATAATTGCAGCGTCATGCTCGCCACCCTCGCCAAGGTCACAGTTCAGATCGATACTCTGTAAATCGTTGGTCATTCTGCTTTCTCAGCCAAACCGAGTGCGTGGGTGATGCCTTGCTGTACCGTTCCTAGGATGTCGTATTGATGACGCAACAGTCGATGTGCTTCTGCGAG
>JABHNP010000222.1 GCA_018694455.1 Planctomycetaceae bacterium
CTGAATCGGGAAATGTGGTGACGAATGTCCAAGAAAGACAAACCATGGTTTTTTTGTGGCCTGTCCCTTTTTGATGAACTCAAGACAATATTCATTAAAGACATCTGTTGCATAGAAATCCTCGGCAGATGGATCGATCTCCTTTTGTCGTCCTTCTGGAAGCCGAATGTAATACCCTGCGTCGTATTGATCGTGCGAATGATCTTTCGTGTACCCATAAAACTCATCAAAACCACGGACAATGGGTCCAGTTGTAGTGTGCATATGCCACTTCCCAACGTAGTAGCAACCGTATCCTGCAGGTTTCAAGACTTCAGCTAAGGTCACACAGTGATCACTCAGGCGACCAAGATACCCCGGACCTCTTTTTTTGTTCGGCTTATGACTTACAAAGTCACCGATGCCAGCCTGCGTTGGATAGAGCCCTGTCATGAGTGATGCTCGACTCGGACAGCATCGTGCCGATGTATAAAACTGTGTCAGACGAGCACCGCCAGCTGCGAGTGCATCAATGTTCGGCGTTGGAATTTCACCACCATAACAGCCTAAGTCTGAATACCCCAGATCGTCAGCCAGAATGACAAGGATATTTGGCTGTTGGGCGGCATCAACGGAGATCCAACAGCAAAAAAATAACACGAGCACGACAGTGAGCGTGCTCAACGAATGACAAAACGTTCCTATCACGTTTGGAATTTTCATCATCCCAGCAATTCTTTGATTGGTTGTACGTGTTCGACACCAACCAATTTCTGGTCGAGACCGCCGAAGAAATAACTTAGTCGATTTGGATCGAGACCCAGCAAGTGAAGAACTGTGGCATGGAGACTCTTCACGTGATACCCAGCTTTTTCTCCATTGCCGTGTCCAGGTCCAGGTGCAATAGCTGCTGCACCAAGTTCATCAGTCTCACCAACACTGATCCCACCCTTCACACCGCCACCGGCCATCCACATTGTGAATCCGAAGGAATTGTGATCTCGCCCTGTTCCTTTCGCATATTCAGCCGTTGGCTGCCGACCAAATTCACCACCCCAAATGACAAGCGTTTCATCAAGAAGGCCCGACCGCTTCAAGTCAGCAAGAAGACCGGCAATTGGCCGGTCCGTATTGCCTGCGTGAAATGCATGGTTTTTTTCAAGGTCACCGTGAGCGTCCCAGTTGTCATCATTATGGGCACCACCAGAATACACCTGTACAAAGCGAACCCCACGTTCAACCATTCGACGGGCCAAAAGACATTGTCGACCAAAGTGGGATGTCCGATCCTGATCAAGACCGTAGAGCTTTTTTGTCTCCACAGTTTCTTGAGAAAGATCAACTGCCTCGGGGGCATGCTCCTGCATGCGCCACGCTAATTCATAGGAAGCAATTCGAGCTGCCAGTTCCGAGTTGTCTCCCCGCGATAGAAAGTGTTCTGAATTTGATTGTTGCAATGAGTTCAGCAAGGCACGCTGAGCAGCCAACGGCATATCGTCTGGTGGAGCCAAATTCAGAATTGGATCTCCCTGACTGCGAAGAAGCGTTGCCTGGTAGGTCGCTGGCATATAGCCACTTGCCCAGTTTTTTGCTCCTGAGATGGGGCCACCCTTTTTATCCAACATGACAACAAATCCTGGAAGGTTTTCATTCACACTTCCAAGGCCATAATTCACCCACGACCCAAGGCATGGTGCACCCGACTGAATTTTCCCTGAATTCATCTGAAGCATTGCTGACCCATGAATTGGAGAGTCTGCCGTCATTGAATGAATAAATGCAATGTCATCAACATGCTGACCAATATGAGGAAAGAGATCACTCACCCACTTTCCACATTCGCCGTATTGTTTGAACTTCCACTTCGGCCCAACAGCGCGGCTTTCACTTCGCTCACCACCACGACCTTTTGTCTTCACCTTGATGATTTTTCCATCAAGTGGATACAGAGCAGGCTTGTAGTCAAACGTGTCCACATGACTTGGCCCACCGTACATAAATAGAAAGATGACGCTCTTTGCTTTCGGTGCAAACATTGGCAGTTTCGCTGCCAGTGGATTCTGATATCCAGTAACCCCGTCAGCTGCATGTGTTTGATTTGCAAAGAAGTTGCCGTCTAGCAGGCCCGAAAGTGCGAGGCCGGTAAACGAACCACCAGCCTCCCAGAAAAACTCCCGCCGGGTATTGCCACAGAATGAACCACGGGGTTTGGGATCACTTGTATTCATTATGCATTCCAACTTTTCTTGTATGAATAAATCTATTCTTGTCCAAATCAGTCGAGATAAGCAAACTCGTTGAGATTCAAAAGAAACAGGCAATACAACTCGAGTGATCGCCCTGGGCTGATACCCTCTGTCGTTTCCAATTCATTAATTAACGCAAGGCCATGCTGCACTTCGTCGTCTGTTGGCTCACGGACCAACGCTACTTCAATCGCACGACGCACACAGGATTTTGTGTCAGCCACGTCTGGGCCTCCAGCCTCAGCTGCAATTCGCTCAGCAAATACCTTTGATTGTTGTTGCATGAATTCACTATTCATCATGCCAAGAGCCTGGGTTGGCTGCGTTGTGACAAACCGGACAGGACATGTTGTATCGGTATCAGCCAGATCAAAATCAGCAAGAATCGGCGTGATCAATGAACGCTTTACATGAACATAAACACTCCGGCGAGCCTGTTCCTCCGGCGACGAATTTCCCCACCCCTTACCCGGCTTCGACTGAGTCGCCAGCACTTCCTTAGGAATCGCAGGGTATATTCCGGGACCAAACATCTTTGGATTAAAAGCACCACTGACTACATGCACAGAATCCCGTAATTCTTCTGCCGAAAGGCGTCGCATGTCAAATCGCCAAAATGATTCGTTCCTTGAGTCCTGTGCGTATGCTTCTTCATTTGGTGTCGAGGCGGCCTGATACGCCGCTGACATCAGAATTGTTTTCTGTAGGTCTTTGATGTGCCAGTCTTGTCGCACCAACTCTGTCGCCAACCAGTCGAGCAACTCAGGATGGGTGGGAGGGTCACCGGCGAAGCCAAAATTACTGGGGCTTCGGACAATCCCGCGACCGAAGTGATACTGCCATATACGATTTGCAAGCACTCGTGCGCTCAGCGGGTTGTCTGCTGACACGATCCACTTTGCAAGGGCGAGTCGCCGGCCAGTTGAGCGACCGTTTCCTGGTGGCTCAATGACAGGAGCTGCTGCTTTCAAAACAGATGGGAATGCCGGCTCAACAAGAAGCTCAGGAGACGTCTCAGCGTGAGGGTTTCCGCGATAGAGGACGAACGTATCTGGCGATTTATTTCCATATTCCGTAACAACAAGAGCGGCTGGCATTTTGGCAAGTTCGGCTTTTTCTTGCTCCAACTGCCGTATCTTTTCATGCCATGCTTTTAAATCTTTCTTCGTTAGTTCATCTCGTGCCTGCTCGCCAAACTCTTTGATTCGCCGCTGTATAGCTTTCACTTCTCCACGGGCTTCCTGCAGCCGGCGATTTCTATCAACTGCAATATCTTTGGCTTCTGCAGGTGTCATCTCTCCTTTGGGGAGAGGCTGCTCGATGAAGTCCGGATTCATCTGCCGGTCACCCATGGGCGTGATGTTCTGGAAGAATGCAAGAAGCGAGTAGTAATCTTTCTGAAGAATTGGATCTATTTTATGATCGTGACAACGCGCACAATCAACAGTCATTGCAAGAAATGTTTTTGCTGTGGTTGCCACGACATCGTCAAGTTGATCATAACGATGCTGAAGTTTGTCGGCTGGCTCATCATCCCAAATACCAAGACGATAATATCCCGTTGCAATCAAACTCTCTGCGGTTGGTTCTGGAATTTCATCACCTGCAAGTTGTTCAATGACAAAGTCATCAAATGGTTTATCGTCATTGAACGACCTGATGACGTAATCACGATACCGCCATGAATGTGGCTTGTTTCCATCCCGCTCGTAGCTATTAGTATCTGCGTAGCGAACAAGATCAAGCCAATGACGAGCCCACTGCTCTCCGTAATGCGGTGACGCTAACAACCGATCCACAACTCGCTCCCACGCATGTGGTGATGTGTCAGCTACAAAGTCTTGGACTTCCTTTTCCGAGGGTGGCAGACCGGTTACGTTGTAGGTCGCCCGCCGTAATAACGTTCGACGGTCTGCTGTTGGTGGGACAGGCAACGAGCGCTCTGCCAAGCCTTTCTGAATAAATACATCGATGGGATTTATTTCACCAGTACTGCTTCCGGCAGAGCGATCAGGAACATCAGGTCTTACGAGTGAACGAAATGCCCAGTGCTCTTTCCACTGTGCCCCTTCATCGATCCAACTACGTAGTGCTGAAACTTCATCAGCGGTTAGTCTCGCACCTTCTGGTGGCATTTGAATATCAGGGTCTGAGGATGTCACACGCGATAGAATCTCACTCGAATCGACATCACCTGGCACAATAGCCTGATACCCGCTATCAAGTTCAGCAGTTGCGGATGCTGCAGTATCGAATCGCAAGCCCGCCTCCTGTGTATCCGGGCCATGGCACGCAAAACATCGCTTGGCCAGCAGTGGCTGGATATCTCGTGAAAAATCAGCTGCTGCCACCTGAAGCGAACAAGAGAGACTGAAAAGAACAGCCAGTGCCGCTCCAAATGCTGCCGTGGGGGAGATACGTTGTGCCATAACAAATGAGTTCCTCTGAAAGACTATCTCTTATTGTAAGCACGTCTTACCGGAAACAAAAAATACATCAGAATCGCTCTATCTATTGTGTTGCCTTTGTCGCTCTAGAACGATGGAGACGCATATTCTGGATACGAAACCCGCGATACAGCGTTATCGTGTTAAGTGTGCCGGATCATATGATATCGCGCATTCTCACTACGCTATTTTACAGATACGTTTTACCTAGGCTATTTCACATATAATCATGACCGCATCGTCAAGAGGAAGAGAGCCACAGTGTCTCTGAAACGTGTCCGTTTACTACGAGGTCTCTGACCACCACAAATACTTTTTATTCACAAGCGTTTTATTCAAAAATCATGTCACCATTCACACTTGAAAATAGAGTTGTTCTTGTCACGGGTTCGTCGACAGGGCTCGGAAAAGAAACTGCAGCCTGCCTAGGTCGAGCCGGTGCAAAAATTGCTCTGAACTATGCCAATAATAAGAATCGAGCAGAGTCTGCTCTTGCTGAATTCCGCGCCGAGGGAATTACAGCTGAACTTTTTCAGGCAAATATTACAGATGCTGAAGAAATCGACACCATGGTGACGGCGATTGAGCAGTCTCTTGGCCCAATTGATATTGCTGTTATGAATGCCACACCTGCTCAACCACTCAAACCTATTGAAGAATACGACTGGGACTTCTATCAGCAGATGCTCGATTTTTTCATAAAGAGTCCGTATCTACTCGCCCGCCGACTTTTACCAGGAATGAAAGAACGTAAACGCGGCAGGCTCATCAACATTACCAGTGAAACTTTTTTACTGGGTGTCGCACCATTTTCAGCCTACGTTGCAGCCAAAGGTGGCCAGACAGGGTGGTCGCGCAGCATGGCAAACGAACTCGCTCCCTACGGCATCACAGTCAATATGGTTGCCCCCGGATGGGTACCAACAGAGCGGCATAAAGATGACTCAGAGGAAGATAAGGAAGCATACGCTCAGACTGTTCCCATGGGCCGATGGGGTAAACCTGACGATGTTGGCTGGGCTGTCACCTACTTTGCCAGCAATGAAGCTTCGTTTGTGACCGGCCAAACCATTGCGGTGAATGGTGGAAAAACCGTCTGGTAATAATTCATACCGCTTTAGAACCGACCAATTTAGAACCGACCAAGCGTCGACTGAATTTGATCGTTTACCTGACTCATTCCCACACGGATGCTATCAAGCACCTTCTGTGGATCTGTCTCAACAAGATTAAAATACCCTCCTGCTGAATTTTTTAATTCAGCAGGATAGAGGGCAAGGCTTGGAAGCTGAAGGCCGCATTGCTTACAGACTGCTCGCTGTTCACAACTACACCAGTTCTGATGTCTGTGGTTAAATGATGCCGTTTGAGATTGGGTAATAGAGGGCGGCTGTGCCGCTGCAGCCTCCATGACAACTTCATTTGAAGCAACCAATGATGGACGCTCCGCTAGCCTGCCAGATGATCCGTAGACGTCATCCATCCAGTCAAACGGTTTCTCAATTGCAGTGGTTTCAGCAGTCATCTGATTTGTATGACCCGGAACGAGCAGAAGAGTCTCATCGTCTGGCTTGCACATGTTCTCTTTTTCACATAATGACTGTGATTTTGGCCGCCAACCATCACATGTTTCATTTGCAGGCACTCGACTTGCAGTTGCGACAACACATGTCACACCTACGGCATACAGAATTTTCTTACACGGCTTCAGCATCACAATTTCCCCCTGCAATGATTCAGGTCATTATTCTGACTCTGAGTGCAAATCGTTCTCAACAAAGAAAAGAATCGGTACAGGTAGTACGACCAGAACGGTATTCTCAGAAAGGAAGGCAGCCGTTTCCTAGCTTACCCGGCTTGCCACCGCTCAAAGACTCACGTCATGGGTGTCCATCTACGCATCAAAGTAGAGGCAAAATTCCCAGGGATGAGGACGAGATCGAAGCGGTGTAATCTCATTGTCTCGCTTATGAGAAATCCAGGTACGAATGACGTCTTCGGTGAAGACGTCTCCTCGCAAGAGAAATTCATGATCTTGTTCAAGTGCGTCAATCGACTCACCGAGTGCGGCTGGTGTTTTCAGAACATTAGCCAACTCCTCAGGTGGCATGTCATAAATATCTCGATCAAGTGGCTCACCAGGGTCAGTACGGTTTTGAATCCCATCGATAGCTGCCATAAGAATTGCCGAAAACGCAAGGTACGGATTACACGTTGGGTCTGGACACCGAAATTCAATCCGTTTTGTTTTTGGATTCGTTGAATACATCGGAATTCGACAGGCTGCCGATCGATTTCGTTGAGAATAGGCCAGGTTGATGGGTGCCTCATACCCGGGCACCAGTCGTTTGTAGCTGTTGGTTGTTGGATTCGTCAGAGCAAGAAGAGCTCGTGCATGTTTCAGAATTCCACCAAGAGCATGGAGTGCAACATCCGAAAGGCCGGCGTATCCAGAGCCACCAAAAAGCGGATTTCCATCTTTCCATAACGATAGATTCACATGCATTCCAGAGCCGCTATCACCGTAAATTGGTTTTGGCATGAAGGTCGCTGTCCGGTCGTGTTTCCGGGCAACATTCCGAACGATGTACTTATAGAGGCACAGTTGATCAGCCATTCGCACAAGGCTTTGATATCGCATATCGATTTCACACTGACCAGCTGAAGCAACCTCATGATGTTGCGCTTCAACATCAATACCACACTGAATCATGGTGAGCATCATTTCCGTGCGGATATCCATCATCTGATCGGTTGGTGGGACCGGGCTATACCCCTGACGGTGGCGAACCTGATATCCGTGATTACCACTTCCGCGATTCCATTCTGCTTCGACTGAATCGATTGAATAAAATCCCTGATGTGCATTCTGATCAAAGTGGGCAGCATCAAAAACAAAAAACTCTGCTTCTGCTCCAATAAAACAGGTATCAGCAATACCTGTTCCCTCTAGGTAGATTGCCGCCTTGCGAGCAATGAAGCGAGGATCACGAGAATAGTCTTCACGAGTAATTGGATCTTGCACCATACATATGACAGCAAGTGTTGGCACTGTGGTGAATGGATCGACAAATGCTGTATCAGGAACTGGAACAAGCAGCATGTCACTTTCATTAATTGCCTGCCATCCACGAATACTCGATCCATCAAACCCAATTCCATCTTCAAAGACTTCTTCTTCAAGCTTTGCAACAGGAATAGTGAAATGCTGCCAGGTACCAAGAAAGTCAACGAATCGGAGATCGACGGCTTTCACTTCTTTCTCGCGACACATCGCGATCACTTCACGGGGCTTCATAATTGCTCTCGACGGCTTTTGACGATGAACTAGAGACAGTAAGAATTTACACCGAATGGGCCTGAATTGGCAGCAGTGTAGTTCTCCCCCGGACTTCTACTGACTGGTCCTGGCAAGAAAGCCCCGTCTTGTCGCTCGTTGAGAGAATTTATCAACTGCAAAAAGCGTGGATGGTCTCTAGGTATCTGGATGACTCTTCCACTTTTTCCATGGAATTCCGTCA
>JABHNP010000288.1 GCA_018694455.1 Planctomycetaceae bacterium
AAGGCATTTGTACGCGTCTCTGTGCTGACTCGTATCTGCGTACGGCATTCTTCATCAACCGCAATAGTGAGCGATGGCTCGTAGTTGATGAGTCTGCTTCCTGGGATCTCACCAACACCTTCAAGTGAAGGACCAAGGCCAAGAGCTTCTGCCAAAAGCGCATTATGATTGCCACGAAAAGCAAAGTCGAACCCAAACAGGACATCTATTGCTTCACAATCAAGCGGACTCATCGATAAAAGTGCGGGAGCCAGATCAAGCAAAAACCGATGTTGATCGAGAGCGTCCTCAATTGACGGTGGATTCACATGCCCGGAGCAAAACCGACGAGGCTCAACAGCAACCCAACGATACCGCCCCTGATCCTTGTCTTCTTCTAGCACGAAGTCTCGCTTATCGCGAGCATGAAACTTCTTCATTGTCGGAAATTTCTTCCGAACACATTCGAAAAAGTGCAACACTGTTTCGCGATGCCCCGGCAGCTCCATCTCCGTGGCCAGATTGACATTCATGTACATGTCGTCGGCCATCGAGCCATAGAGAGTCATCAGCAGGTTCTCCTAAAAAGTCCCAATCTGCGTGTATAAAAACCCGATCACGCTGTGCTAACCGAGTATACGTACCTCGACATTACGGTGTCAAAAACTGCTCTGTTGTGTCCGCCATACAACGAGTCATCCGATTGTTAGTCATCCGATTGTGACCCGGCAATAAGCGCAATGAATTCTTTATTGCTTTTGAACTTGGCTAATTGCTTCGTTAATTGCTCCATAGCATCGACATGGTGCATCGAAGATAGTGTTCGACGCAGCATGTTTACCGAGTGCAGTGTATCTGGGTCCAGCAACTTTTCCTCACGACGAGTACCCGACTGAGAAATATCAATTGCTGGCCACACCCGTCTATCTGAAAGCTTTCTGTCAAGCACCAACTCCATGTTACCGGTGCCTTTAAATTCCTGGAAAATCAATTCGTCCATTCGGCTCCCGGTATCAATCAGTGCCGTAGCAACAATTGTCAAAGAGCCACCCTCTTCAAAAACACGGGCTGTTGCAAAAAGCTTTTTCGGAATATCAAGAGCTTTGATATCAACACCACCCGACATTGTGCGGCCAGTGTTACCGACCCATTTATTAAAAGCTCGGGCCATTCGTGTAATCGAGTCCATCAGAAGAAACACATCCTTGCCCGCTTCTGCCATCCGCTTACAGCGTTCAATAACAAGCTGTGAAAGACGGACATGGCTTTCAACATCACAGTCGAGACTACTGGCAACAACTTCACCTTCGACAGACCGACGCATATCTGTCACTTCCTCGGGTCTTTCATCTACAAGCAACATGACTAATGAAAGATCTGGATGGTTCTGTGAAATAGCCTGAGACACTTGCTGCAACAGAACAGTTTTTCCTGTTCGCGGAGGTGCGACTATTAATGCCCGCTGACCTTTACCGAGCGGCGTAAGCATATCCATGATTCGCGTTGTCAACGGCTGTTGGCCTGTTTCAAGTCGCAAATATGACTCTGGATTGATGGGCGTGAGTTGATCAAACGTTTTGATGTCCACATATTTCTCTGGGGACATTCCCTCAATTTCTTCGATTTCTCGCACGCGTGGCCCTTGCTGCCGACGTCCCTGCTGAACTTTTGCCTTTACGGTGACGCCTTCACGCAGCCGGAAGCGATCGATCATTGTGGCCGGAACAAAAGGGTCTGTTCGCTCGCGTGAATAGTTGTTGTCAGGACTCCGCAGAAATCCATAGCCATTGGGATGAAGCTCGAGCACTCCTTCACCCGGTTCGAGTGGAACAGGCTCACCATTCTCCGAAACCTCTGGTTCCGGCTCAGGTGGCCTCATGCCCTCACCTTCCATATCCACAGCGCCCGCTCCAGCAGCCACTGGTCCACCACCACCCCGGCGATACCTGCGGCGGCGGCCACCATGCCCACCCTGTTGTGGGCCACCCTGACCACCTCCGCCATAGCCTGAACGACCGCCTGATCGAGAACGTCTACGCTTTGCCATATCTTCTTTTCTTCTCCGAAAATCACATTTCTGGCCATTCAGGCCGAAAAGGGGGTGTACTACTTTTTTTGAACGTACCCAGTGAAGGGCTTCTTTACTCTACGAGAACAACAGCCTCGCCCTGAAACCACCTATCACCTCAAGCTGCCGATTCACCTGCCTAAGTAACTCCAGGAAAACCTGTCAGGCAGAAAACACTGTTATGTGATGAATCGAGTAGCTCGTTGTGCGATGGAAAACGTTTCTTCTCCACCCCGTACCAAATAGGGCGATATTGAGAGGGAAACAACTATCCCTGAACAAAAAACCATGAGGCCGAACGCACCGAGATGGGTAAATCAACAGTTTGCTGACTAATGGTGAAACAGTGTTTTCCTTCTGTGAAGAAGCACTTTCCAACCCACCCAGCTGCATCCGCCACATATGACGGATTCGACCGAGGCTCTCTGTATCTCATTCAGATTCCCGAAACAAAAGCTTGTTCAAGTCTCAAAATGATATCCCTAGGCAAGCTACGCCTTAGGAAGCCCCGATCGCTTTGTCGCAATGTATCAGCATCACGACAACACAGAGTATCCACGGGAGAGCAGGGCCCGTCAAGTAGCTCCATCAATAGCCGGGAACTCGGGAATTAGGCTGCCTGGGCTATTTGATGAGGCCTTTTGGGCTGTTCTCTCTGGCTCTCCAGACTTTTCAGAAAATCTTCTCTGATTTCTCTGACCGGTTTTGACCGATACAACCCTCAATGGTCGCCAGAGGTGGCCAAAGAACGTTTCTGCAGAGGTCCAAACGATGTTCGGAATGAGCCAGCAAATTACGTCGAAAATAGTTTTGAATCCCCATGGGTTCAGCATATTGAAACGCCCTTCCTTCAGCCTGAGAGCTTTCGTTTTATGCTTTTTTTGCTGCGTGGCGGTCAGTGTGACACCCGCCCAAGGTCAAGAACCAAAGCCTCTTACTCTTCATCAATCCATTTCGGCCGCGAAAACTGCTGCAGCTCGACAGCAGCGGCCTGTATGCGCAATTTTCACCGCTGAATGGAGTCCAGCCTCAACTCAGTTACGCAAACATGTACTCACTGATCCTGATGCTATGTCTTTATTATCTACATGTTTTGAGTGCGTTTTAATCGATGTTGATTCAAATCCTGATGTCACCAATGAATTTGGTATCCAGCACGTTCCGAGTGGTTGCATTCTTAATGCTCACGGCGAAGTTCTCTCACGATTCGAGTGCCCAAGTTCTACGGCACTCTTTATCGCAGCAGTTGCTCGACAGCTCCCAAATACAACAACCGAATTGAAAACTCCTTTTCAGTCACCAGACCTCGAGCGTGCCGTTGCGGCACGATCCGAAAAGCCTAGAATTTCTGCTGACTTTTCTACTGCCGGTACTCTTCTTGCTGATGGTGCAGCCATCGGTCCGACCACCGTATCGAAATCTGAAACTGATATCGCTGCCAAAGTTCGTGGACTGTCAAGTTTTGCAATGACTGAACCTTCTCTACCAAAGAAAGTCAGTGAACCGATTCCACCACAGCTATCGGCGCAGGAAAAAATCTCAGTGACACATTTTCCAACGGCTGTAGCTGCTGCTGCCACCCAATCAACAATAGGTAACCCAGCACCACAACCTCCAACGTTTAAAGAGAATTCGGCCAATGTAACTCCTGCCACGGCCCCTTGGCAGGTCGTTCCGAAGGCTCCTGCAGCGACAGTCGCTGCTACAAGCGCAATACCAACTACAAGCACTTCTGGAGCGTCACCGTGGCAGCCAGAAGTTGGCTACCTGCACCCTGAAACGGGCACACCGGCAGATACTGACTATCTCGCTTCTACCGGTAACACCGCACCACGGGCTATCTCGATTGAAAAAAATGATGGCTTGTCTCCAGAGTTCATCGAGCCTGAAACGCCACGCAGTGAACCGAATATGCCGTCTCAATCACCTTGGCTCCCAGCTGTAGCTGGCGCTACGGTCGCCTCAGCAACTCAGTCCCCTGCCAGCAACAGCGTAGGTATTGCTCCAGATCAATCAATTCCATCCCAGCAGGCCGTTGCTGCTTCTGCAACCACTACCTCGCCGTCTCCTGACAAACCGTCGCAAAAAACAATCAATCCGTTTATCGCTGCAATCCAGAAGCCATTCAGTGCTTTTTCATCGGATGAACCGGAGCCTGAAGCAACCAAACAGATCACAAGAAAGCCTGTTCAGGCAGCGTACGCGAGTCAGCAAACAACCGAAAAGACATCCGAGAAGATCGAGCCCCAGCAGACAATGCCACTCGGACTCGAAGGCTACTGCCCGGTTGCCTTGTTAGAGTCTGGCAATTGGGTTGAGGGCCAGGGAAGATGGGGTGCACGTCATCGCGGCCGCACATATCTATTCAGTGGTCTTGAGCAGCAGCAGACATTTCTCGCTGATCCGGATCGGTATGCCCCCGCTCTTTCTGGTGACGACCCAGTTGCTGCTTTTGACGCCAGAACAACGATTGCCGGGCAACGTCGATATGGAGTGACGTATCAACAACGGATCTACCTCTTTGAAAGTCCCGAGACACGTGCAAAATTCGCGACGAACCCACAACGGTATACGAGCCGGGTCATTCTTGCTGAACAACCAACACGAAGCGGTGACACGATCCTTCGATAGAGCTTCCGCATAGCTTTAGACCATACACATGAGAATCCAGCAGACCTAGCTTGGGCGGGCCCAGCCACGGCAACGACTGACAGCATCCCGCCAATGATCAAGTTGCTGGTGTCGTTCTTTTGCATCAGCCTGGGGATGAAATGTTTTCTCTATCCCTCGCGCATCTGAAATCGAAGCGGTGCTCTGATAAAATCCAGTAGCCAATCCTGCGAGCAAACCGGCTCCAAGTGCTGTCGTCTCGAGAACAGCAGGACGATCAATCGGGACACCAAGTACGTCGGCCTGTGTCTGCATCAAGAGATCATTAACACAGGCTCCGCCATCGACACGTAATCGTGGCAATCGATGACCACTTGATGCCTCCAGACATCCAAGAACCTCAGCAACCGATAGAGCAATTGCGTTGAGTGCAGCGCGGGCGATATGTGATTTTTCAGTTGACCGCGTAAGACCAACGATCAGACCACGAGCAAAAGGGTCCCAGTGAGGAGTACCAAGCCCTGCAAGAGCTGGCACGATTACGACACCACCAGAGTCTGGGACACTTCTGGCGAGCGGCTCAATGTCACTTGACCTTTCAATAATCCCAAGACCATCGCGTAACCACCCGACGAGTGCCCCTGCCACAAAGACAGAGCCCTCAAGACAATACGATTGTGGAGCAGGATCAGACTCACGCGTGCATGCCGGCGTCGCCAGCAAACCCTCGGCGTTAAGGACCGGTGTGGTACCGGTTGACTCTAGAAGAAATGCTCCCGTGCCATAGGTTGTTTTGGCATCACCGGCCTTATCACAACCGTGAGCAAATGCAGATGACTGCTGGTCACCAGCGCATCCCGTAATTGGAATTGGTGCTCCCAGCCAGGCTTCGTCTATTTCCCCAAACATTCCCGACGAGGGCCGAACCTTCGGCAACATGGCTCGCGGGACATTGAATATTTTTAATAGTTCATCTGACCAGTCACCAGAAATAATGTCAAAGAGCAGCGTGCGGCTTGCATTGGTCACATCGGTTGCATGTACACGGCCGCCAGTAAGCCTCCATATAAGAAAACAATCGACCGTCCCAAAGAGCACTTCTCCGGCTTCACATCGTTCTCTCAAACCCGAATACGTTTCAAATAAATGCATGATCTTGGTAGCTGAAAAATATGGGTCAATAAGCAAACCGGTGCGTTGCCGAACCTCGTCCTCCAGCCCATCCTCTTTCAGTCGCTCACATATCGGTGCAGAAACCCGACTCTGCCACACAATTGCCGGAGCTACTGGCTTTCCGGTCGCCCGATCCCACAGAACCGTTGTTTCTCGCTGATTGGTTATGCCAATCGCAGCAACTTCATCAGCGCGTACGCCTGCTTCCGACAGGCATCGGCTTGCGCAGCCAAGCTGAGTCTTCCAAAGATCTTCTGGGTCATGCTCTACGATAGCTTGATCGACGCCTCCACCATCGGCTTCAATTTCCATCGTACGAACATGCTGCGGAAACGATTCCTGCTGCGTGGCAAGCGGCTGTCCGGAGCTGTCAAAGAGTATGGCTCGACTTGACGTCGTTCCCTGGTCAAGAGCCAAAACACATCGCTTCTTTGACGCTGTCATATTGTTATTCCCCATAATCTATTGAGAGACAATCTGCCAAAAGCCCAAGTGACACTACACATCACATGCAACTTACTGTGTGACAATCTTTTTTCCATATAAATCTTGCAAACACTTAACCTCTGACAATACAGCAGACTCTCGATCGGCAGGCTGAAGACAACCCATTACAACAAGAATTTCGGCCAGATCGTGCAGAGTTGCCAGTGAAAGTTGGGGGTGAAAAATCAACATCAGACGACGCTCAATGAGGTCGCCGAGAGACAACGCCCACTCTTGCTCTATAGCGAACACCGCGGCCGCCGTCGGCAGACCACTGTCTCCGATAAGTGGAGGAAGCATAGCTGCTTGCGAACATTGCATCATATTTTCAAAAACATGAGGTGCACGCCTTCCATAGAGACCGACAGCCCACTGGGAGACCGCCTCGATGGACTCCTCCGGAATACCTGAACGTGCCGCTACATTCTTGGTCCGGCTGTCGCACGCCTCACGATCCTCTTCATACAAACAGCCGGGGAGCACTCGCTGGGAATTTTTATCGATAATTGGAAATCCAAGTTCAGCAAAAACTTTTCTGACTGACTCTTCGGCCAGACTCCGACATGTTGTGAGCTTGCCACCAACAATTGACCAGGTCGGTATCGTCGCGCCTTCGTCACGAAGGAGCAAATGTCGCCGTGTGACTGACCCAGGGGTTCCTGCTGCACGACCAGTCACACGAGGTCCGGGCAGCGGGCGCACACCACAGTAGTGCTGGACAATATTCTTTCCAGAAAGTTGACACTGCGGCACGATTCTCGAGACAGCCTTGATTAGATAATCCACCTCAGACTGATCCGTTCGAGCGAGGCCTGGATCACCTTGTACCGGAATATCTGTCGTACCAACGAGCACCTGTTCCTCGGCAAATGGCAGAAGAAAAATTGGTCTTCCATCTGGAGCCTCCGCATAGATGCCGTCTTCACCAAGTGCGTCTCTGAGCGATACGTCCTCAAGGATGATATGGCTTCCTTTTGTTCCCCGAATAAGCCCCTCCGCAACATCATGACCACAATCAACAGATGAAGCACTGCGACACAAACCTGACAAAGTCTGGTCGACCCAGGCCCCCGTTGCGTTGATAATCACATCCGGATGCACCGAAAGTGACTCAGCACTTTTTTGGCATCCTGACCGCTTTGCAGGTTTGGAAGTACACACAAACTGCCCATCGCTATCGAGGCTCCAGTCGTGATGGGTGACCACATGAAAACGCTGACCATGACGAGCAGCATGAGCTTCGGCATCCACAAGCAGTTCAACCGTAAGCCGTTCAGGAAAAATACACTGGGCGTCGAAATAGGTTGCTATCCACGGAAATTGCTGTGCATCCACCTGTGGTAGCCCAGGCGAACCCGCACGTTTCATGGCGTGGACTGGCCAGGAAGCATCTCGTGAAAACATGTCATAGAGCGTCAGACCGATACCAACTGCCCAACTCCCACGCCCCCGGCTTGTCGTAAGCCATTGTGCCAACGCCTCGCAACCAACTATTCGTGCTGCCGCTGCCAGCATGCCACCTAGTCGCCGACGCAGGGGAACTGCAAACCGCAAAGGCTTCACCAGATGCGGGGCCATTTTGACGAGTTTGTTTCTCTCAGCTAGGCTCTCACGGACAAGATCGAATTCGCCGTACTCAAGATACCGCAAACCTCCATGAATCAGCCTTGTTGACCACGCTGTTGTTCCAGCAGCAACATCACGTGTATCAGCAAGAATCACATCAGCTTTATTCAGCACAAACTGACGAGCCAGTGCCGCACCATTGATGCCTGCTCCGAGCACAACAACTGTTGGCCCCGACACTTGTATTTCTTTTTGTGAAGAACGTTCCATTAGGTGTACGATTGTGCCAGAAACTGACAAATCGCTACGAGATTTTTCTGGACCCGCTGATGACACGACTAGTCACAGATACATTCCGCACTATTCAACTCAGCATTGCCATCTTCACAGGCCTCGTGATGAGTGGCGCAGCAACGCCTGCATGGTCACAACCAGCTTTCCTTAGCAGGCCTGTTCAAGCAACTTTTCAGCGAATACCACTCGTACGACTCGTTTCACAACTCAGCATTCTCAGTGGTGGGATCATCGTCCTTGACCGCCAGATCGACCCAACCCAGTACATCACGATTGCCTGCGAGGGAGAGAGCCTTCATACGGTCTTATGGCGGCTTGCAGATAAAACAGAAACGGAGATTGCTATCCTTGAATCAAGCGTCTGGATCACACCCTTCGGCAAGGCCAGCCAACTTGAGCAGGCAGATCGAGAGCGGCAGCGAACTCTTCGACTATTGCCTGTGACGGCACAAAAGCAACTTAGAACAAAGCGACCGCTACAGTGGCTGGCCGGACAACAACCAGCCACGCTCATCA
>JABHNP010000289.1 GCA_018694455.1 Planctomycetaceae bacterium
CAAATCACCCGCACGCAAATTCGTATTGGCTCGATCAACAAGAAGAATACTATTGTTTACAACTATGCCAATCATCATCAGTGTGCCAAGAAGTGATTGAATATTCAGCGTTGTGTCTGTGAGGTACAGCAAGCCAACAACACCGGCTAACCCCAGCGGAACTGCCAGCATAATAATAAGCGGATCGACGAACGATTGAAACTGAGCGAGCATGACAAGATAAACGAGCAGTGTTGCAACAGCGAGCCCCCATCCAATGACAGCAGTCCCTTTCTTCATTGTGACAACTGGACCACGGAGTGTGGTATTGACGCCATCCGGTGGATCAAGTGTTCCAACAGCTTTTTCAACATCAGCTGCCACAGACCCAACATCACGGTTTTCGACATTCACAAGAACATCGTACACACGTGAAATATTGTAGTGGGCAATCTCACCTGGAATATTCACTCGACGGATCTTTGCAAGATTTGAGAGCGGTATATTCTTTGGACCATCTGGGGTTCTTACGGCAAGTGGAAGATTTCTCATTGCATCGAGACTTTCAACTTCATTTGTTTTGTACTGCACGCCAAGAAAGAAATCGATGCCTGTTGTCGGATCAACCCAGATTGAGGGCGCATATCCAACACTCGATCCAAGTGCGGTTAATATATTCTCTGCAACATTTTTCTGACTTAAGCCCATGTATGAAGCACGAGTTCTATCAACTTCGACATCGAGCTGTGGGTAATCGAGAGCCTGACCAATCTGAACGTCAACAGTCCCGGGCACATCTCGCACACGACTTACAACTTTCTCAGCAAACTCTCGTGCTGAGGCTAGATTACCAGCCGCTACCTGCACTGTAATCGGAACAGGAGAGCCTTCATTCAAAGCTGCCTGTATGATGCCACCCTGCCGAAACAGAAACTGCTCTCTTGGGAACTTCTGATACAGCTCTTTTCGTAGGCGGCCTACATACGATGCTGTTGATGCTCGATTCATATCGTTCCTGAGCGTGACGACTATAAAAGCTGAATCGGGCCCTGAATTGGGACTGAGAATGGTTGAGAATCCTGCGCCCTTACCAACCGGCAAACCAATATTCGCAAGCATCGTCATCAACTCTTTTTCAGGAATAACTTCTTTAATAACATCCTCGATTTGCTCAACGAGCACCTCTGTCTTTTCAATACGGGTACCCGGGAGTGTCCGCATCCGAATTTCAAAGACACCATCGTCGACGCTCGGAAACAGTTCTGTCCCAACACGTGGCAAGAGCAGACAACAAACCACAGCAACGGCAAAAACACAGAATGACGTAACCCAAGGCCGTTGAACTGACCGGTGAAATGCCATCGTATAGTTGTTGTCCGAGGCAGTCGTTTCAGAGATCTTTTGCTCTTCCTTGTCCGCGTGCCGAACTTTGAAAAACCGTGCACAAAATGCTGGCAGGAGCGTCATGGCAAAAATATAAGATGCTGCGATCGACACAGCAGCTGTAAGAGCTAGGGGCTCAAAGAGATACCGGACCATACCACTGAGAAAAAGTGCTGGAAGAAAAATAGCCAGCGTTGTAATCGTGCCAGCCAGCACCGGAGCAGCAACCTCCTCAGCACCCTTCTGTGCGGCATCATGCGCTGATTCACCTCGATCAAGATGGCGAATAATATTTTCTACGACAACAATACCTGCATCAACCACCGTGCCAACAGCAAGCGCCAATCCTCCAAGCGTCATAATATTAATTGATACACTGCAAAAATGTAGTGCTAAGACACCAACGAGAAGCGATGCCGGCAAAAGTAATAGAATTGCAACTGTCGGCAGCAGCCGTCTCAAAAAGACAGCCACGATTATCGCAACAAGAAAAGCGCCCAGAAGCACCTGTTGTTGAAGATTTCCAATCGCATCACGTATATAACTTGATTGATCTCCAACGAGTGTGATCTTCGCTGCCTCTGGAATTTCCCCGCGTGCCTTCATGCGTGGTATTTCTTCTGCAATACCTTTCCGAATGCGGTCAACGACAGCAATCGTATTGCTTCCAGGCTCACGCAGCAGAGGACAATACACGCTGCGTTCACCATTCACACGAACAATATTTGTCTGGATGGCTGCATCATCACGGGCCTCACCAATGTCTCGCAAAAAGATTGGTTGGCCATCGCGAACAGCAATTGGAATCGCATTGATCTCGGACTCCCCGGGGAGGGTATTTACCGAATGAACCTGATAGTCAGTTTCACCAAGTCGTAGCGTTCCACTTCCTAAAACGAGATTACTATTTCGAACTGCTTCAACAACATCAGTCAGGGTTAGGTTATGGGCCTGCAGACGGGCTGGATCAACGTACACCATCATCTGCCGAAAGCGACCACCAAAAGGATGGGGGATCTGCACCCCCTTCAGGCCACCCATTTTGTTTCGTACCGCGTAATAACCGATTTTATAGAGCACTGTTTCATCAAGACCTTCACCTGATATTGCAGCAAGTACCACCGGAAGATTCGCCGGCTCACTCCGCAAGGTAAACGGGTGCTCAATCCCAGGTGGCAAGTGAAACATATCACTTGCCTCAAGGTTGACGATATCATTCATCGCCGAGGAAGCATCAGTCCCCGGCTGAAATGTAATTTTCAGGACACTTGCACCCGGTAACGTTCGCGACTCCTGCTTGTCAAGTTTTCCTGCGAGCGTAAGTGCACGCTCCACACGAGAAGTAACACTTTTTTCCATATCGAGCGTCGGCAGGCCCGGATAGGAAAAGAAACTCACAACTACCGGTGTCTTAAAGTCTGGCAAAACATCTGTTGGAATCCCCGGCACGACAGCCGCGCCGAGAAATACGAGACCAAGGGTAATTGCCAAGACGACAAAACTATTCTGCAGTGCCCAACGAATCAAAAACATAGCATGTACGCCTAACTTCTTCGGAACGTGGTCATTCGCCGCGAACAACCTCAACGACCTGGCCCTCTTCAACTGACCCTACAAAAGCGTCAACGACTCGTTCTGACCCCACAAGGCCTGAGACCACCTCGATCTCATGACCATCATCAGCACCAACAGTGACGACCTGTTTCGTTATTCGGTTTTCTTTATCAAGCAGGAAGACGTAGGGCTCTCCTACAGCATCTGTACGGAGTGCAGACGCTGGAAGAACAATTGCATCTCTACTTATAGTTGCGGTAATTGTCGCGCACCCAAACATACCCGGAAGGAGTTGGCCAGAAACGTTATCAACATCGATTTCAGCCAGCATAGTTCGTGTTGAAGGGTCGAGTCGCTGTGCTGACCGCGTCACGACTGCTTCAATAGGGGCGTTTGGCAATGCATCAAGACGTATTACTGCCGGGTCACCAGCGTCGACTTCAGATGCATCCCGTTCTGGAATTGCAACACGAATACGCAAACGACTCTGCTGATCAACATGAAAAAGTGGCCGCCGAAGAAGGCCATGCCCCTGTGAAGCGCCTGTCACAAAATCTCCTGGATCAACCGATCGTGTGGTGATAACACCATCGAAAGGAGCACGCAAGGTAGTGTATTGGAGCATTGCATCAAGTTCTTCGCCTTCCTTGATCGACTCTGCGTGCCTTGCTCTCGCCGTAGCTACTTCCGCCTCAGCGGCGTCTCGCTCGGCGAGTGCAATCTCTTTCTTTGCCTGTGCTGATCGCAATGCCGCTTCAGCTGAAACTTTCGCTGCTTCGGAAACATCGTTACTTGCCTGCGCTTCATCGAGCATTGCGACAGTCACAGCCTGCCTTTCGACGAGACCCACGACTCGTTTCAAATCTGCCTTATTGGCAATCAATCTTGCAACAACCTGCTTGATATTGGACGCAGCCTCTTCCGCCTCCGCTTCAGACGCCCGCACCTGCGCAACAGCGACATTTACAGTTGCCTCAGATTTTTTGACTTCTGCTTTTAGCCGTTGCTGCCGGGCATGAATCTGCTCACGCTGTTTCTCAATTTCCGGCACCGTCAATTTGCAGAGCGGCTGACCAGCTTTCACGACATCCCCAATGTCGACAAAAACATCTTCGATATAGCCAGATATTTTAGAAATAATGTCGGCCTTAAAAAATGGATGAACTGTTGCTGGCTGACTTGTTGTGTGAACAACATCTTTTTGAATCGTGGCAACAACTTCCACTCGAGAGATTTTTGCATCGGCCTGCAGTGCGTTAGAAAGTTTTTCCGCACGATCCCTCTCGGAGCAACCGGGGATACTTGCAACAACAGCAAAGGTTACACCTACCAAGGTGCATACTGATTTCAAACTCAATCGTGAATCAGGTCGGCAACCCATGCAATCTCCAAAACTTCGAATACAAAAAGTGGTGAGCGCCTTACTGGAACCTCAACACATTCAGAAAATGACGTACGCAACCGCAGCAGAAAATTTGACTCTTGAATACCTAGAGCATACTGAGCACAGGATTTCTGAGCACTAGATTTTGACGCAACATACCTCTTAATCGTAGTGTTCAACTCAGACGACGCAAATTTTTAGGAGGCTCTCAACGATTGAAAGACAAGAATATTCGTATTTGCCTATGTCTCGTCCGCATAACTGAACTTACCGTAATGCTTACGGGAAAAATGCCGACAACAACCGACATCTCTGAAACCATCATTCTCGGTTCAAAAACAACCAGAATCAGCTGGCGGATGGAGATGGTGAGAATTGCTCTGGTCTTCGATATCTCAGGCCACTCTTCAACACGTTTCAGCAATTACACATTGCTTTGGAAGCAGACACAAACCGGCTTTCCAATCACTCTTTCCCAGTCGCGGAATATCTGCGGAGCACTTCCTGTACGGCATAATAAGACAACTTGGCCTGAAATGCATCGTCGAACATCGTGCCTTTTTTCTGCGGTCTCTGGATATGGCTATCACAGAGTTGCCAGACATTCCACACGACAACCCCTCGTTTGCTGTGTTCAGCAAGCTTACTCACAAGAGCTCGAAATGTTGCTGCCTGCGCTTCCTGAGTTCCTGTCCGCGGATCATCCATCCAGACCGTATTTTCTGTCACATGAAATTCCAGATCACGGGCGTGGGTCCACCGTATGAGCCTGTCGAGACTCTGCATGTTCCCCGGGATTTTTTCCCATCCTGCAGAGACATGTGCCTGCCATCCAACACCGTTAATTTGCACCTCAGCATCTCGTAAGTAATCGACTGTCTTTTTTGCTCTGTCCCACATTGGCTTTTCCATACCACCATGCTGATTAAAGAGCAACTTCAAATGTGGTCCATGCTTACTGGCAATCTCGAACGTCCGTTTGATATAGATCGGTGGTCGCAGGGGATGAGACTCATCAAACCCAATCTGCGTCCATGGGTTTTGCCACTTCCCAACACCCGGCTTCGGCCCAAACCATTCACCCTCGCGAGTGATCGTCTCATTGACGACATCGACCCATCGGATATGTTTCTCGCTCTTGTATCGGTCACAGAGCCCAGCAACGTACTCTTCGAGGTTCTTCAGCAACTCCTCTGGTCTCCGGTGATCTTCTTCCGCCCATGCCGAACATTGGGGACTTATTGGTGCGTGCAGCCTCATTGTGTACCCATGCTCTTTGGCATACTCAACCATGGCATCAGCTTTTTTCCATCCCCATACCCCTGGCCGCGGGTGCACTGCCGTTTGCTTAAACGCATTCCCAGGCGTCAGCACCTGAAAGTCATTTTCAAAAATCTCTTCTGCTGGTGTCTCAAGAGATGGAAAATTAAATGTGGCACCAATAATGAATTGAGCTGTGGGATCAAAAGGAACAAGCTTTTTAAACCGATCCCCCTGTAGCGTTGGAACATGATTATCAGCAGCTGTGGATACTGATGATGCACAGAGAAGTGTTATCAAGAGCACTGGAGAAACTCCTTTGCTTCTTTGGCGCCTTGGGATAAACATTAGGAAATAACCAGCCATCTGAACCACCTGACGTTATACGTCATGAAGAGAAGTCGTGAGATTCATACAGATTTTTATCTTATGGCTTGGGAGGCCTTCCTGCAGACATGCCGTCTTCTTTTCGAATTGGATATTTGGGCTGCCATGTTGGCCCC
>JABHNP010000290.1 GCA_018694455.1 Planctomycetaceae bacterium
AGATCAAAAATGGCCTCAGCCGGTGAACGTGAATCAATACAACTTAATATTACTGCCAGAGGATGCTGACCCGTTGCTGTTGCAGTTCTCTGCCGCTCCATGCTCCTCTTAAGCGGCTCTCCGACACGAAACCGGCTATTACCTTCCAATAACATCGCCAGCACCTCTGGGGGGCTTGCGGCCTGCTGGACCTCATGGCTTGAGTGCTCGACAAACCGTATTTCGTCATGAAGATTTGGATAGCGATTTCCAAAGCCGATCAGACTTAGTTGTACCCAACGTGCAGGCGCCCCAGTCTTCTGAAAATCAGATAACAGATCGATCACATCCGGATCAATATAATCTGCATTCGATGCATCGATGAGAAGTGTTCCTCCGGGTGGAACTTCATACAATACCGACTGCAACGCAGCACGATTAAAGAACGTCACCTGGTTCGCCAACTCAACACGAATGACATTACCCGAGGCATGACGCTCAAGTTTCTTAATCAGCGGGCGTCTATAATTAGAGTGCAAGATAAAAATAATGCTGCAGATCAGACCGATGCCAATACCGACCAAAAGATCTGTGAGAACAATTGCAACAACAGTAGCTACGAATGGTATGAATTGTGAAAACCCTTCTTGCCATAACTGATAATATCGCCTCAGATTCGTCAATTTGTAACCCGTTTTAATCAAAATAGCAGCGAGCGTCGCCAAAGGTATTTCGTTTAACCATGCGGGAAGAAGAAGGACACACAACAACAACAAAAGACCATGCGAAACCGTGGCAAAACGTGTTCTTGCCCCAGCGTTAACATTTGCAGTTCCGCGAATAACTGCTGCACTCACCGGCAAGCCACCAAGCAGTCCACAGATGATATTACCAGTCCCCTGCGCTATAAGTTCTCGATTGCGAGGGGTACGTTGTTGCCGCGTATCAATTTTGTCAACTGCTTCAATTGCCAAAAGCGACTCAAGGCTAGCGATGATTCCAATCGTTGCAGCTGACACATAGACTCGCGAATCAGCGAGAGTTGAAAAGTCAGGGAATGTTATAAGACCCAACAATCCCTCAGGACCATTTGGCAAAGGCACCGAAACGAGATGAGTCGGGCCAATAGCCCATGGGCTACCCATACGCTTGAGTAAAACATTCACAGCAGTACCACCAACTACTGCAATGAGCGGACCTGGAATACGTGTTTTCCGCAACCAACTAATCTGATCCCAGGCAATGACTAAAAGAAGTGAACCGATGCCTATGGTTGCAGCACCTGGCAAAAAATACTTGATTGATTTTGGCAAGTCAGAAAAAGTTGTCTCACGGTCTGGCTGATTGAATGACATTTCACCAATCGGGTCGATGTCATAGCCGATTAAATGAGGCAGTTGCTTCAAGATGATAATAATGCCAATCGCTGCAAGCAGTCCCTTTATCACGCTTGTTGGGAAAAATGAGGAGATAAATCCTGCTTTCAGCAAGCCAAAGGCTATCTGAATAATTCCAGCCAATAAAACAGCCGTCAAGAATCCATCAAATCCACCAAGAGCTGTTGTCTGAGCTGAAACTATAGCGATTAACGCTGGTGAACCACCTGAGACACTCGTGCGAGAACCACTTAATCCTCCAACGACAATGCCACCCACAATTCCAGCAACGATTCCTGAAAATAAAGGCGCTCGTGCAGCTAGGGGCACTCCGAGGCACAACGGCAATGCCACGAGGAAAACAACAACACCAGCCATGAGGTCAGAAACTAAATATTCTGGAATAAAGCCACGCTTTGGCATCTCACAAGAATCCTCAATAAACCATTCGAGTTTCACATCCGAGGAAATGTACCCTCCGGCCCCTAATTTAGTCCACGCCCGACAATAACTTAGCTGGTGTATGTATTGCAGCTGATCAAGATAGACTTATTCTCCCCTATATAGGTGGCCCAGCCCTCAGGTGTATCTCAAAAGAAACCGAACAACAAATGACATTAGCAGCAGGCTATATCACAGATCTTGATTACATCCCCGGCTTTTACCCGCACATGTCACCCACAGCGATACGATACGCGGCTTCGCTGAATCGTGTCTTTCCTCCAACAATCACTGACAACTTCCGCTACCTCGAGCTCGGGTGTGGACTTGGTCAATCTCTAACCACACTTGCCGCAGCAAATCCACAAGGTGAATTTATTGGCATCGATATTAACCCGAGCCACATTGAAACTATAGAGAAAAATATTGCAGCCGGTGGCTTGAAAAATGCACGAGCAATCCATTCTGGCTTCATAAGCCTTCCGAAAGACATAGGAGCATTTGAATTCATATCGCTCCATGGTGTCTTCAGTTGGGTCTCTCAGGAGGTACGGGAACAGATACTAGGTATTGCGAAAAAGCATCTTGCCCCAGGCGGCCTTCTCTTGGTTAGTTACAATGCAATGCCCGGCTGGGCTCATCTCCAGCCCATACGAGAAATTCTTCGTCAATATGCTGCAATGAGGCAAGGCGACACGACTCAAAGAATTCGTGATGCACTAAATTACCTCGTATTTATCCGTGATAAGAGGGCAAAGTATTTTGAAGATAACCCTCGTGCTGCAGCCTACGTCGATGGTCTTCTAAAGCAAGACCTGCGTTACCTGGCACATGAATACCTCAATGAGCATTGGACAAGTTTTTATTTTTCCGAGGTTGCAGCCATGTTCAGATCAGCCGAAATGGCTTTCGTTGGAAGTCTACCCATTCACACGAACTTTTGGGATTTATGTGTCCGCCCGGAGTTCCAAGATCTTTTCCGAACAACCAGTAATCGACTTGTCACGGAATCGCACAAAGATTTTTGTGCAAACACTGCATTTCGTTGGGACATCTACTCAAAACAACCGCAAATTATTGAGGGTATAGAAGGTCGTGCTGACTTGATTGACGGGCTCTACTTTCGTGCGATTCGAAATGACATAAAACTGCCGCATCAAAGTAATCTTGGCGTTGTGACTTCGACAGTCCAAGGTCCGCTCTACGAAATCTTGCTCATGATATTATCTCAAGAAGCGTTATCACTTTCAGAAATCTTAAGTCGTCCGCAGTTGACTGAAAACGTGCCCGCTGAAATCACACGTGCGTTAGATGCTGGTGTAGCCATGGGCCTTTTTGAGGTCACTGCCTCGCCTGTTGCCGAACTACCGAAAGCTATTTTAGAACAACCCTATGTATCCTCGCCATTCAATCAGTTTGTCCTCGAAAACGATCTCCTTAGTGGGCGGCCCATAGCACTCGCCAGTACAGCAACGGGCACAGGCCATACACTTGGCGACTTAGATGCCGCCATACTTCATGAACTTTGCTTGGCGGGAAAAAATAGCTTAGCAGAACGAGTACTTGTTCGATTAACAGACAGTAAGCGTTCTATCCAAAAAGACGGGCAGCCTGTTACTGATGAGACACTTCGTCGGGAAATGATTGACAAGGCTTGTGCAGTGTTCCTCAAAGAAAGCATTCCTAGACTCTTTCGCCTTGGAATCATTGGACTCAAGCCCTTGTGATGCTGGACTCCCTACCCTCTCGACCGACGGTCTAAAACGAAGGTTGAACAGGAACTATCGGCGGTGGTGCCTGAGAAGTAGGCGATTGGATAGCATTGGGCACAGGAGCACCCGTACTGGGAAGACCTGCTGGAAGAGTTCCTGCTGGTTGGAGGCCTCCTGGGACACCAGACTTCGCGTTGAGATCCATAACGAGCTGCTGTACTTCAGGCCGAATAGTGATCCCGTTGCTGTTGAACACATCACTCGGAGTCACACCGTAACGACCATAGAGGACACCGTCTGCGTTATGATCAACAGACAAATCAGCACCTCCCAAGGAAACACCGAGAAAAAGGCCTCGGCTTCGGGCGTAAGAATAAATCTCAGCACCTAAACGGGCGTCTGTTGCGGCATTTG
>JABHNP010000181.1 GCA_018694455.1 Planctomycetaceae bacterium
CTGTTATCGCATAGGTCGAAACTTGTCCTTCTACAGTTAAATCAAAACAGATTTCATCAGCATCTGGAGTGAGGTCAATAGAAGTTGTTTGCTTTACTTCTCGTCGACCTCGAACGGGCTTACCAAGAATGATTTCGCGTACTGACTCGGTGCGACTTGGCGACTCTGGCATGAGTTGTGTAAGAAATTCTTCACGAATAGCAATTCGAACATTCGGTGCGGCATAGTAATGAATAATTGCTTGCCGTAGTGGTTGGGAATGTGATGGCCTTAATGCTTCTGTTGTTGCGAGGGCTTGTTGGACACCGAAGGCATTGCCTGTGTTTGCGTCTGTTTCAAAGTCTTCAAGAACAGTGAGCAGAGTAGATATTTTATTCAGTGTATTTTGTTCAGTAGCTATTTCTTCAGAGAGTCCATCGGCTACAACTGCTGCTGCATGCCAGGTTTTCATGCGGCGTTTGACAGCGAATGCTGTTCGGCGAATCTGAGTAGCACGGTCCATGTCAGCGAGAGAATCAGCCAAGGTCATTCCGTCTTGGAAACATTGCTCTAATGAGATAACCAAGGATGAAACATTTGGTTCATGAGGACCACGTGTTGTCATAATTTGAGAAAGAGTCGATACGGTTTGGTCAACCCATTTACGAATGTCGTTATAAGACGCTGGCCGCGGAGAGCTGTCCACGGCCAGTTCGTCAAGTTGTCGCAAGAGTTCTTTTGGTGGTGGCCATACTGTTAGAGGAGATGTTGCTGTTGTAAGTATTGTCGGCTCGAATCGTTTGATATTCTGGCCGAGGCGATCTCGCAAGCGTTCACCAGGCCGGAGTCGTTCAATAATTCGCTTTATTGGAGGCTCTGCAGATGGAGCAGGATCCGCATCTTCTTCTACATTAATCAACGGGGTGGAAGTCGGTGATGGTGCGTTTGGTGGTGGTTGTATTGCTGTTGCTTTGCGTTCTGCAGATAACCGTTTTACGATTCTTTCACGGGGTGTCTCGGGTGGTGCTGTAGGCTTTGTCTTAGCAGTAGTGATGGCCTCAGTCCAAGTGCCTTCATCAAGATTGATCCATGACTTATCAGATGCCAATTGTTGGTCAGTAAATCCCTTCAGGTTTTTTACTGCGACCGGGTTCCCAGCTTGTTCAAGTTGTAGCGGAGGAGATGGCGCTGTTTCTGTGTGTGGTCGAGCGTAGCGAGGTGCTAACCGAACATCAGGAACTTTTTTCCAACGTTTTGGTTGAGGGAGTGAGGTAAGCGTTTTTGTTGCTTCTGCGGAAACTGGCCGCAGTACTCTGGTCGTATCGTCAGGATAGCTTGGCGGTTTGGTGTCGGCTGCAGAGGAATCAAGTGCGGCCTCCGGGGATTTTTTGTTGGCGGTCGCCACTTTCTGTGACTGCCCGAATGTTCGTGTTAATAAGCTTTGTATTGGAACCTGTGGTGGTGTTTCCTGAAGCGCAAGAGCGGCCGATTGAAGGCCTTTTTCTGTCGCCCTCGATCGTCGATCAGAAGAATCAGTTGGTTCGGCATTCTCTGCTGTGACTTCCTCTCGAGCTATAGGTTGGGTCCGAACTTTAGGTTTGGTTTGTGTGCGTGATACAAGTGATCGTAACGAGTCCGGTGAGACAATATCTGTTTTGGTACCAACGTGCCCTTGGGTTTCTGTTGTTACTGAAGGAGCAGGGGTGGCTGTCTTCTCTACTCGTGAAAGAGACTGCTTGTTTTCTGGTGGTGATATGCGGACTGCTTGTGGTAAAGGGTTTTTTGGTGCCTCACCATCGGATGAAGAAGATGTATCCGGACGATATTTTCCTGCTGGATCAGTTTTGTTATTTGGAAGCTTTTCTACTTCTGAATGAGCCAAAGCTTGAGATGGAGGAGTCTGTATAATCTCTTTACGTTCTGTTTTTGGCGTGTCGTCTATATGGATGTGATTGTGCGTACCATTTGAAAGCCGCAGTTTGTCAGGAGCAGGTGGATGGTTAAATGCAGCGACTGCGATCGAGTTATCGTGAGCCCTTTCTGCAAAATTCTTCAGAGAGAGCATGTCTTTGGGAGAGAGCATTGCTGCAGATGGAAATCTAGATGCGACTGAAGTTGTTTCAGCTGAATCAAGAAGAGGATCTCCAAATGTGTTACGCAAAGACCTTGCTAATTCATTTGGCAAGTTGCTGAAATGACTAGGCTGATGACCATTAGGTTGCGAAGGCAAAGATTCTGATGGGGCGTTTGGTTTTGGCTGCGTGCTAGAAGCGTCAACTGCTATAGACTCGCCCGGGAAGCCAAAGTACGGCGCAGTCACTGATGTGCTAGAAAAAGGCTGGAAAGTAACAGCCGTAACCAGCAGGCCAGCTAAGAATGACGTTGCGAAAATAGCGCAAGCTTGCTTTTGTGACATACCTGTCAATCCTCGAATCAACGGAACCA
>JABHNP010000295.1 GCA_018694455.1 Planctomycetaceae bacterium
TATAAATTACGCAAGAGCACTTGAATCAGATGGTGTGTTTGATGATAAAGCCCGTGACGGCTGGGAATTGGCAACTGAGGAAATGCAAAGGTTTGCTGTCAGACAGATTCCTACAAGTTGGGATGTACCGATTCGGCTGGGCTTAAGGGAGACTGAGTTGGCTCGAGCTGAACGCTTGGCAAAACAGTTGGAAAAGCTGCTCCCAGGGAAATTTTCTGAAATGGAAGCTGATCGAGAGAGTGCTTTAAGTGAGAGCCAGAAGGCGGCCTTGCAAGTCCCTCCTCTCAACCGAACAGAACAGGAGCAACAGTTGGTTGCTGATGCTAAGCGGGGAATGAATGTTACATGGAGAATAGTTGCTCAGAGTGCACCTCAAGCGATTCGTGCCAAGGCAAAACGTCTCGCCGAGGAGCATGTAGAAGCTACTGAAACTGCAGACATTATTAATCGCTATCGAGATATTGTAAATTTTGATTACTGGCGTGCCACGTGCGAAATGAGTGTTACAGACTTGGCATTGCAGGCCCGGGAGGCAACGTGGCGTGCTGAAAAGGATTATGAAGAAGCACGTCTGCAGCCGGCGAAGCAGGCGTTCGAGGAGGCATTTAAAGCGTGGCGTAAAGTGCTCGATGACTCAGAAGTACTTCGTAAGGATGCAATGACCCAGGAAGATATCGTCGAGATCATTGATATCTATCGTGAGTTACTTGAGCAGTTAGATGAGCCATTTCCGCAGCCCTTCATTCTTGATGATGTGCTTAACAAAACGTAAAGGCTTTTGGATTTGTATTTGCCGCAGTGACGTTTTATGTTCATGCTGTCACCATTCAGGGCATTGGACTCATTGGGAGTCTGGCATGTACGAATGGTTCATGCAGTGGATTATGCTGCAAGTAGTCTTTATGAAATGCTAAAACTGTTGCTCACTTTGTTTCTCTACCAATGAATCAATCCGTTCCATCAGATGCTGAAGTCTTGGGAATCTATGGCGTTGCAACAAGTCTTAACCGGAAGTTCGCTCATGGAGAAAGCCTCACCGATAAGGCTGGGTTTGGGAAGCGGAGATTCCGGTCTTTAGCAAATTGTTGTAATGTAGTGGTGCCTTCATGGGTCACCAGTGTTTTTATAAAGCATGGCGTTTCAGAGGTCGGTGTGACGCAGCAAACAGCAGAACAGCCTTGATTTGATGTCCAGGAGATTCGTTCGATACAAATCTCAAGATCGCAAGTAGCTCACATCTCCTTCCCGCATGATGTACACCAGAGCAAAGCCACAACAGCTCTTCTGGAATCCGTGTCCCTTGTTTTGAAACTTTTCTTGCGATAGAGAAAGTTTTTTCAGTCCTTTGGATTGCTGGTAAGATAGTCTTAAGAATTGAGTGCTTAGGCAGCGTCATTCGACGGTCCTTGGAAGTCAGAAGCCATCATGCTTAGAGGATGGGGTTCAATTCGTTGCGGTTGAGGTTTGTTAAATTCCCAGCGCGAGAGAAACATGTGCGGTATTGTTGGAATAGTTGCTCATGAAGATGTGAATCAAAATCTTTATGACGCCTTAACAGTGCTACAGCATCGAGGGCAAGATGCTGCGGGTATCATGACCTGCGCTGAAGACAAAGTGTCGCTACGAAAATCGAACGGCATGGTGTATGACGTCTTTCGGCAAGATCATATGCGTAGGCTGATTGGTCCTATGGGTATAGGGCATGTGCGATACCCAACGGCTGGATGCAATAGTTCTGCTGAGTCTCAGCCGTTCTACGTCAACTCGCCTTATGGAATCGCTCTCACTCATAACGGTAATCTCACAAACTCTGAAGAGCTAGAAGAAGAACTCTACAGGTCAGATTTGAGGCACATCAACACATCAAGCGACAGCGAGGTGATTTTGAATGTGTTTGCTCATGAATTGCAGAAAGTGGGCCAGCAAAAGTTGACGCCAGAGGGTGTTTTCGAAGCTGTTCGTAGTGTCCATAAACGATGCCGGGGAGCCTACGCTGTGGTTGCTATGATCACGGGGTATGGCATTGTTGGTTTTCGTGATCCATTTGGAATAAGGCCATTAATTTTTGGTTCAAAAGAAAATAGGCACGGTAGTCGAGATTTTATGATTGCGTCAGAATCCGTAGCACTTGTTTCGCAGGGTTTCGAGATTGAGCGTGATGTGGCACCGGGCGAGGCGGTCTTCTTCGACGTAGACAATAAATGTCATGTACGTGAATGCATTGATAACGCAAAACTCACGCCGTGTATCTTCGAGCATGTCTATCTTGCAAGGCCAGACTCTATCGTGGATGAGGTCTCGGTCTACAAGACAAGGCTTCGCATGGGAACAAAATTGGCGGAGAAAATATGCCGTAGTCGTCCTGATCATGATATTGATGTCGTAATGCCGATTCCGGATTCTGGCAGAACATCTGCGATGTCGCTTGCAGAAAGCTTGGGTGTACCTTATCGAGAAGGCTTCATTAAAAATCGTTACATAGGCCGCACGTTTATTATGCCTGGGCAGGCTGTGCGAAAAAAAAGTGTCAGGCAGAAGCTCAGTCCGGTATCACTAGAATTTAAGGACAAAGTTGTTTGTCTGGTTGATGATTCTATTGTGCGCGGGACTACATGTTCACAAATAATCGAGATGGCTCGTGATGCAGGCGCCCGTAAGGTGTACTTTTGTTCGGCTGCTCCAGCGGTTCGTTTTCCGAATGTTTACGGTATAGACATGCCAACTCCGGAAGAGCTTGTGGCTTTCAATCGCACTGATGAAGAAGTTGCTAAAGTCATCAATGCCGATTGGCTTGTGTATCAAGATCTTCAGGATTTGGTCGAATGCTCACGTGCTGGAAACCGACAAATTGAATCCTTTGAGTGCTCTGTTTTTGATGGGAAATATGTGACTGGAGATATTGATGCTGCGTACATGGAGAAAGTAGCAGCCAGCCGAAGTGATGCTTCTCGATTCGATTCTGATTCAATTGCTAGCGGTGATGCCTCGCTTATTAATGTGCATAATGATACGTAAGTCTTGAGTGGGGAGTATCGTCTTAAATCGTCCACGGAATGAAGGCTCGGGAAACATGAAGGCGTTTGGTTGACCTTGTAGGTCTAGTGGTTTGAAAGTCTTCGAAGAAATTTTTAAGATTTGTACAAATGTTCTTTATATTCCATTGCTTTTTGAACACCAGATACACGTAATTTATGATTGATCCACTAAGGCAGGAGGCTGTGCAATCCGCGAAACTTATTGTGGTAAAGATTGGCTCTCGCGTCTTAACCACGGCACAAGGTCTTCTCGACATCAAACGAGTCGAACACATCGGTCAGCAATGTCATGAACTTCTAAATAGTGGAAGGCAGATAGTCGTTGTAAGTTCCGGGGCAGTTGCCGCTGGGATGGGTCGTTTGGGGCTGAACGACAAGCCGTGCACTTTACCTGAATTGCAAGCGGTTGCAGCGGTTGGCCAGAGTTGTCTTACAGAAGCGTATGAGCGTGCATTGGGGTCTTATGGTCGGCATGTGGCGCAGCTTCTTCTTGTTGCAGATGATTTGCAGGACAGGGGTCGATATCTCAACATCCGTAATACTCTTCGGTCCTTGCTCAAATATGGCGCGATCCCGATCGTGAATGAAAACGATTCAGTAAGTACGGCTGAACTCCAGACTACATTCGGTGATAATGATCACTTAGCAGCTTTAGTAGCGACTCTTTTAGGCGCAGATGCTTTAATATTACTCTCGGATGTCGAATGTCTTTTTGATCAAAATCCAGAAAGTGCCAAAGCGAGTCGAGTCTCAATCGTGCGATGTATCGACGCGGCGACAGAATCAATGGTTTATGATCGTTCTGGAGGTGTTTCCAAGGGCGGTATGGCCAGTAAATTGAAGGCTGCGAAAACTGTGAATGAGGCCGGAATTCATTGCTTCATTGGCTCTGGCAGGCAAGAGTCGATCCTTCAGGAATTTGTATCAGGTCATGATACGGGCACGTTTTTTCTTGGTAAAAACCATTTGATGCCTGCAAAAAAACGTTGGTTAGGATGGTCTGCTTCGGTATCGGGTAAACTCATTGTCGATTCAGGTGCGCGGCAGGCTGTGATCGAGCAAGGGAGTAGTTTATTGCCGGCGGGGGTTCTAGCCGTCACTGGAGATTTTGTCGCCGGTGATGTCGTCACTCTTGAAACGACTGACGGCGGCTGTTTTGCGAGGGGTTTTGTGAATTACAATTCACGTGATCTCGAACAAATAAAAGGTTTACAGACAGGTAAAGTTTTAGAAATCCTTGGTGTTTGCGCGTGCGATGAAGTGATACACCGAGATGATTTGGCTGTAATATGTCGAGAAGAATCAGCGTTATAAAACGAACCATTATTCAATTCAGGATCGTGAAATTAGCTTACCGATGATCGAGCAACTACTGATTGTTTTTGTTTTGATTCTTGCAAACGGGTTTTTTTCTGGTGCCGAGATGGCAATCGTTGCGAGCCGCAAAGGACGATTGCGACAACTTGCTGAGCATGGTGACCAAGCAGCTAGGAAAGCACTTGATCTCGCAAGTAGTCCAGACAAATTCCTGCCAACGGTACAGATTGGTATCACACTCGTTGGGACTCTGGCTGCTGCATATGGAGGCAGTCAGGTGGTAAGTGATCTTGCCAGTTGGCTATCTGTCAATGGGCCACAAGCAATTCAACCGGTTGCACATTCAGTTGCTCTAACAGCATTTGTTGCAACGCTATCTTTCTGCACGCTCCTTTTTGGAGAACTTGTTCCAAAGCGATTGGCATTGCGCCGTGCTGAGGATGTGGCGCGCTTTGCGGCTCCAGTAATGCAGGTCTTTGCCTCTGTGACACGGCCTCTTGTATGGCTTATGGGTATTTCAACATCTGCTGTTCTGTTCATGCTGCAAGCACACAAGCAGGATGAGCCAAGTGTTTCTGTTGATGATATCGAGCATCTTTTAGAGGCCGGTCGAGCAGAGGGAGTTCTCGAAGCTGTTGAACAAGCGGTTGCTGCAGAGGCGTTGCGTTTAGGCGAACGAACAGTACGGGATATCATGCGACCGCGAATTGATCTTGATGCTATTGATATTGATACTCCAGGGGACGAGGTCCTTGGAGCTATTGCTATGGCAGGCTATTCAAGACTACCGGTTTACGAAGGGTCTTTGGACCAAATTCTTGGTTATGTTTCAATTCGTGATGTTCTGCGTCAAAACTGGATGGGATGGCCAATTGAACTAAGGAAGATGATGCACAAGGCACTCTTTGTGCCTGAAACCATGCCACTTGACCGTCTTTTGGAACTTTTCCAAACGGAACGAAACCAGCTCGCCATCGTCTTGGATGAATATGGAGGCACCGAAGGGTTGGTGACTTTAGAAGACGTTATGGAAGAACTTGTCGGTGAGATTCGGGACGAGCATGATCATGATCGTAACAGTGACTTTGTTCAAAGAGAGGATGGGTCGTGGCTCGTTGATGGAAGTCTTGCGGTCGATGATCTTTTTGATCGGATGGCCCTTCCTGATTCAGGAGTGCCACGTGACTACTCGACAGTTTCAGGATTGGTTCTTGATGAGCTTGAGAAAATCCCTTCAGTGGGAGATGCTTTTCAGTGGAATGGCTTATCAATTGAGGTAGTTGATATGGACGGTCGTCGGATCGATCGCCTTCTCATTCAGCGAGTGTCCTCTGAGGAAAAGAAAACTTCTTGAAATCTATAGGAGTTCTTGTGTCTGTGATGACGTAATGGAATAATTTGGAATTTTTGTAACGAGACGTTTTTGCTGGGACGGCTTTTTATTGCGAGTGAACACTGCACGCCATACGGGATCACCTGCGAGAAGTGTCCGTCGTTCAAAATGAGTACGATATGTGTTTTCCAGCCCACCAGCAGGTTCCTTGGACGCTTTGCTGAATAGTAAAGTGTTATTCACGACAAGCACAGCCTCGTTAAAATATTCCTCTACATCAGTCCAGATATGCAGTTGTGACCCGGATTGCATAATTCGTCCCGCATGCTGAAGAAATTCTGGGTTTAAGATTCTGCGTTTTCGGTGCCGGGCTTTCCACCACGGATCTGGGA
>JABHNP010000351.1 GCA_018694455.1 Planctomycetaceae bacterium
CACAAGAAGTTCGGTTTGCATGCGGCTAATTTTTGGCATCTGTTCGTTTTGTTCAACGACGCCTTCTTCGAGAGTAGGTTCCGGGTGCGACTTATTTTCGTGACTTGTTTGCAGGTCACGTTCAAATTTACGAACCATATCTGCGTGTTCTTCGAGGATTCGGCGGTCTTCGGCTGGTAAGTGAACCGCAAGTTTGGCAAGGTCACTATGAACTTCATCAAGAATGCTTTTTAAGTTTTCTCGATCTTTTGTTTTGCCATACAGTTTTTTAAACATCTGATACGGATCATCAATTGGTGTGATCGGTTTATTTGGTCCTGCATAAACCATCCGTGTCCATGTGTTTGCTTTATTTGGAACGAGTGCACCAAATTCGAGTGAACCGAATCGTGTTGCAGTTGTGATATCTTTTTGCAGGTGGCTGCAAATTTCCTGGTCGATTGACTTGCCGCTTGCCCAGCCGGCAGGTGTGTGGCTGCCTCCTTGAATGTTCCCTGGGAAAAGCTCGATGCCGGTCAGCAGGCATCCAATGCCTCGCATGTGACCATCTCCATCTCCGCGGATTTTATTATGCACCCCTTTCACGAGAAGAAGTCGATCTTGGAGGTCTTTAAACGGGGTGAGAATTTGTGGCAAAGCATCTGGTTCAGTGGATGATGGATCCGAAATAAAGGAACCGTTTTTCACGGGCCAGAAGTTTTCTTTTACGACACCATCAGGAGTAAAGACTATTACGAGTCTTTTTTTGATTTCTTTTGCAGCGCCAGCGTTTGCTGCGAGGCTTGAAAGATTATCAAGGAAAGGCAATACAGTTGGTGCGAGGCCAAGACTCTTCAAGATGTCGCGTCGGGTTAGCATTGTTTCAACCTTAGGAATAGTCTCGTGTGCAATGTGTTGTTTAAGAAAGTGATTTAACAACGAGCAGTAATTTTTGATGCAGGTCGCTCAAGTTAGGCATCTCGTATGTGACCATAGACCGTAATTCTATGGTCGACTATTTTCTTTCGTTACTTTGGGCGGGTTTTGTCATTAGGACTGCAATCTCAACGATTAATTCACGGATAGAGTAATTTTTTGAAATAAAGTAATCCGTCAATTGTTTTGGAGCGTTATTTCCCCAGGCTCGAATTGGCTGTTTCGCAAGTGCATGAAAAAGGTTCTGAACAAAGGTTTCAGAAACATCACGACTAGAGGCAAGGTATTGGCCTAATTCATGTCCGCCATTAAAACGGGCCTGCTTGCCAGTTCGTGGTTGATAACTTCCCTCAGCGTTGATTGTTTTGTTTTGACCACTGCACATCTCCGTTGTTCGGAATCGACCAATGGCATCGTATTCCTCTAATGCAAACCCGAGTGGATTAATCATCGTATGGCATGTCTGGCACACCGCTGCTTGTGTCTGCAATGCGACTCGGTCTCTTGTTGTCAGGTCCGGATGAACACTGTTCGCGAGCGGTGCGACAGCATCTGTTGGTGGTCTGAGGACATTGCCGAGCACACCACGAGCGAGAAAGACGCCGCGGTGTATTGGCGACGTGCTGTCTGCATAGGAAAGTACGCTCATGATGTAGGGGTGTGTGATTATTCCAGCCCGCTGTCCATTATCGAGTTGTACTGGTTGAAACACTGCATTTTTGCTTAATGGCTCGCCGAAAAGTGGAGCCAGAGTTCCATCAAGGAAAACCGTGTCATCAGTAAAAAGTCTTCGGAAATCAGATTCTTCTCCCCACACAATGTTTTCAAGGCCCAGTAAAAGACTGGTTCGCATTGCCGCAGCAGTCTCTCTTGAAAAATCTGAAAATTGCAATTGGTCTTTTACGAGTTCAGGATCGTTCTGAATGTTGAGCCACCTGAGTAAGAATTTCAAAACCTTTGATTTTGCTCGATTGTCTTTGAGCATGCGATGAGCCTGTTGGCGAATCTGCTTTTCGGTAACGAGTTTGTTGCTTTGGGCAGCAGATTCAAGGCTTTTATCAGGAATTGAATCCCATAAACCGAATGACAGCTTGGCCGCTGTATTAAACGAAGAAAGCAACTCAGTGTTTTGGATGGCTACTCCATGATAGAGGAACAAGGGTGACGTAAGTGTTCGGAGTAACGACAGTCGGAGTGCTGCGTCAAAATTTGATGCTGTCGAAAAAGAATCAGAAATAATCTGCTTATGAAGTTCTTCGGAAAGTGGTCTCCGAAAAGCTTTTTCTGCAAATAGTGCTGCGAAATCCTCAAGCTTCTTTTTGCGGTCGGGTGCATTGCGACCAACTCGTGCAAGTTTGTCAGCATGTTCTAGGCAGTAGTCCGCTGTGTCTATTGCTGCTGCAGTTGTGGCAGCAAGCCACTCCTGCGACACCCGGCTTCCACGTTCGTATCCTAG
>JABHNP010000402.1 GCA_018694455.1 Planctomycetaceae bacterium
AACGGAGGTAAAACAGCCGGTCATACCCCCTGATGCTACGCCACTGAACGCCTTAAGTGTTTTTCTTCGGGTGATTTTTGGATTCATCATTCTTTTTACCTCGTTCATTTTTACGCATGACGTTCATTGCCCGTAACGATGCATTGCCGTACGGCTTTCACCAGGAGCCTCACATTGATATTGGGATACTTTCCGATTGTCGCATCTCCCTACACAACGGTGAGGGTACAGGGCACAGTTCAGATATGAGTATCACCGCAATGCATCGAGGGATTCTTTAATTCATACGTTACGGGAATCGAAACTTTTGTTCGCACCAAGCTTCGCCTTAACACTTAGCCAAACAATTCCTTGCGCACTGTGCCTTTATTGGCCAACTCAAAGGGTCGGCCACTCGCTGCCTTTTCTTCAAGGTTTGGATCAATCCCAAGCCGCCATGCTATGGATGCATTGAAATCTGTGACATCTACAACATTCTCGTCCGCATGTTTTCCGTCCGAAGTAGTGGTTCCATAAATCTGACCGGCTTTTACACCAGCTCCTGCCATGAGGCAGGTAAAACCATCGGGGTGATGATCTCGTCCAGCGTTGGGATTCACATCTGGCTTTCTGCCGAATTCTGTCGACACAACCACGAGCGTCGAATCCAGCAACCCCTTCTGGCCCAAATGGCTAAGCAGTGACGAAAGGCCGCTGTCTAATGCGTTGGCATTGGCAGGCATCCTGCCATAAATGTTGTCGTGGTAGTCCCACCCTCCTAGGTTCACTTTGACAAATCTGACTCCGCGCTCAACAAGGCGAGCCGCCAGCAGGCAACTGCGACTAAATTTACTCTTGCCGTATAAATTTGTAATGGCCGCATTTTCATTTTGCAGCTCAAAGGCATCGATATCTTCCGACTTCATGAATCGCAATGAACCCGCATACGTATCCACATATGACTGCGTATCTTTCGTTCCAAAATTCTTTTGGAAGTCCGCATTCAGACTGCTCAGAATATCAAGACGATTCCTGAAGGCTTTCTCTGCAACCGCTTTGTTTCGCTTGACGAAGTCGATCCCCTTGTCAGGATCTTTGACCGGCAAGGCGGCCCATTGCCCCGGAAAGAATCCCGCAGTTCCAGCACGGCCGCTGCCGATATTCACGAAGTTGGGAAGGCTGTCCTGCTGACTTGTCAGATTCTTGTTTACCCAGGCACCAAGCTCCGGATGAGTAACCGTCGCCCGCGGATTATAGTTGGTCAGCATTTTATAAATACCAGCGGGATGAGCCCCCTGATCGGTCTTCATCGAGTTCAGAACAAGAATCTTGTCCATCTGCTTGGCCAACTTTGGGTAGTAGTTACTAACCCGAACCCCGTCGGCATTACTCTTAATGATGTTCGACTTCCCCAAGACCGGCTTATCAACTTCAACATTGAAACTGTCGTACTGGCTCAATCCCCCTGAGAGGAATATGTAGACGACCGATTTGGCCCGCGCAGTTTGAGCAGAAGCAGCAGTCGCATCCAAGAACGGCAAGGACGCGCCCGCGAGACCCACACGGTAGATAAAATCCCTCCGCTCCATACGCTTATCTCCCAAACCTAAATTCATTGGAGTTGATCAACGCCCACATGACATCATCGGGTGCATTACCAAAAATCGATTCTTCTGACTTCTTGGGCAGACGCCCAAGAATCGCTTTCCAGAGAATCTCCATTTTGTCTTTTCGTGTTGCAGCTTGACTAAGTTTGCGATTAACTAGCGCATCACCCGGAATGCCCAACCCGTTCATGAGAAACAGGATTTGCGGAATGTCTGGTTCTCGAGCAGCCCCGTCAATTACTTCACGGTTAGATTTACCCATCAGCATGGACACCCAATTCTCCTTGTAATTTCTTCCGAATGTGGACACCCGCCACAATTCATGTGGGCCCATATCCCCGTTTCGCTTCATGGCTTCTCGCTCTTCCCGATTTTGGAATTGCGCTCGCCCAGGCCCTTTGACAGAATACTCGACAAAGTCTTTTGCCGTCATGTTCTTTGACTTTTCATAGAAGTGAGTGAACCCATCCCAACGGAATTCTGTCGCCACGTATTTGTCAGGCGTCTCTGTCTTCAGGCTCAGGAATGAATCAACGATCACTTCCGCTGGCAATCGCCTCACCACCGGCCCATCGAGTACATAGCCTGAAGGGGTAGCATTTAATACCAGGGCTTTGCTTTGATAGGTATCACTATGAAAGAGGACGCTCAGAAACAATTTGGTGTCGTACTTCAATACCTTCATGACATTAATCAGTTTTTCAGTAAGCGAGGGATGGTCTCCCATCTCTTCCACGGTCAATCCACCGAGCTGACCAACCAACTCTGTTCCCATGACCGCGTGCCACAAACGATTCACTGTAGCTTTCGTAAACATGGGATTGTCGGGAGAGGTCATCCAAGTAGCCATAGAGCTTCGGGCGTCGATCTCAGGGCCCAGATGATTCTTAGGCAGGGAGGCCAGTTTTGCCTTTGTCATCTCATAATTCACCTTCGGCATATTGCCGAAGAGCACATCCGCCTCCATGACTTGATGAGGCTCACCATCCTCGTACTCATAGTCATGCGGCAAACGCATGAAGCCAGTTCCATTGCCATAAATGGCGGCATGCTTTACGCGAATAGATTCCCGATAGACAATCCACTCATTAAAATCTCTATTCTTTAAAACATGACGATCCTTGGCGTAGATTTTTTTCTCATCTTGTGGCAGTGGATCGACTCGCAGATGCGTCTTGGATGTAAACGCCGCGAGTTTATAGAAGTCCTGCTGTGTCCAATCCTCATATGGGTGATCGTGACACTGGGCACATTCAATACTCATACCCATAAATGTTTTGACGGAGTTGGCCAAATGGTCGAGTGGCATGGTTTCGCGGGCGTAAAATCCAGTGACGCCATTGCCTGGCTTATACAGTTCGCCGCTTGCACTGATCAACTCATGTGCCATTTCATCGTACGGCTTATTACTTCGAACAGCTCCTTTGATCCATTCGGAAAAGTTGCCCGAGTGATGCAGCTTGTCTCCCACATCCTTCACCCGCAGAAGATCAGCCCAGTAGTTGTACCAATGACTGTTATACCCTTTGGAATGAAGTAATTTTTCAATCAAGAGAGATCGTTTGTCAGGATTTTTATTACTGACAAATCCCTCCAGTTCAATAATTGTTGGGATACGACCAATAGCATCAAGATAGATGCGGCGGCAAAACGTATAGTCATTGATCTGCCCGCGCGGTGCCTGACCTTGCTTCTTCAACTCGGCGGCTATCAACTGATCAATCGCTTGCGCAGAAGCTGAGATATCTACAGCTACCGCGACATTCTTTCCAGTAGCCCGTGAAGGCTCACCGGCAAGCAGAACAAACGAAACACAAAAACACAGCCCGACTGCCATCCATGTCATCAAAAAACGCATCTTGAGAAAGCCTTATTTACGCGTTGCGTGATTCACATTTCACTGAACTATAATAATGCATCGGACTTCTCGGGTTACCTCTCAAACAAACAAGGTCGCTGAGTGGTTTTCGTTATAAAGATCCTCGGAGCCACGTAATCTAGCGAAAACAAAGAGATGCCGCCCGCGTTCTGGTGTATTCCGCCCATGGGTTTGGTACATTCCTCCCAGGTCTTCCATAACTCTAAGAATCTTGCCGCTGCGATAGAGGAGTCGCAGTTTACTCATGATTGCAGTGCGAGGACGCCTTTTGGAATACCGGCTCTAGTTCCCGGCGGCGGCAGGAACAGCCGCTTTCTTCTTCAATGTCTATGAGATAGCACCTAACCATGAATCGAACCCTTTTCCTGATCACCATAATTGCGACCGTAGCAGTTGCGCTGACCGCGCGAGCTGATGACCCCAAGCGTCCGAATATTGTTTTGATGATGGCCGATGACCTGGGATATGGCGACACGGGGTTCAACGGTAACAAAATCATTCTGACGCCACATCTCGACCAGATGGCGGAGGACGGAGTGAAGCTGACTCATTTCTACGCGGGCGGACCAGTCTGCTCCCCGACGCGCGGCACGTTTTTGACCGGGCGGCACTATTACCGCTACGGCATCTGGTCAGCCAATGTAGGACACCTGCCCGATCAGGAAATCACATTGGCGCGGATGCTGAAGAGCAAGGGCTACACAACCGGCCATTTTGGCAAGTGGCATGTCGGCACATTGAGTAAGACGCATTCGACGAAGGGACCCGGTCGCAAGCCCGCCGAGAACTTCGCGCCGCCGTGGGAACGAGATTACGACCGTTCGTTTGTTGTCGAATCGTCGGTCTCGACTTGGGATCCCGGCAGCGATAAAAACCCATTCTACGACGACAGCGTCCCGTTGGCCGGCGATGATCAAAGCCTGCTGGGCGGTGCGGCACGAGTCGTCGTGGATCGCGCCATCCCCTTCATGGAGCAGGCCGTAAAAAATGATACCCCGTTTTTAGCAGTGGTCTGGTTCAATGCGCCACACGAACCGATCAAGGCCGGGCCGGATTATCTTGCCATGTACAAAGGCTATGGTGAGGCGGCACATTACTTTGGCTGCATCACCGAACTCGATGAACAGGTCGGCCGGATTCGAAAACGCCTGAAAGATTTGGGCGTAGCCAACAATACGTTACTTTGTTTTTGTTCAGACAATGGCCCCGAGGGCAAATCGCCAAAAGGCAAAAAGGCGGGAGTGACAGCCGGCTTACGCGGTCGCAAACGGAGCCTCTACGATGGCGGTGTGCGCGTGCCTGCGTTGGCAGAGTGGCCGGGAAAGATCGAGGCGGGGTTGGTCGTCAACACACCCTGTTCAACGCTTGATTACTTTCCGATGGTTGCCAACTTGACTGATTATCAAATGCCTGATGATCGTCCGATCGACGGGCAGGATCTGATGCCGATCTTGATGGGGCATACAACGAACCGGGAAAAGGCAATCCCTTTTCGATCACGAGGTAACGCCACCATCGTGAAAGATCAACACAAGTTGGTGCTTCCCAAAGGCGAGCTGTACAACCTCTCCGACGACTGGAGCGAAAAAAACAACATTGCTTCCGCCCATCCCGATCGAGTGAAACTCATGACTGCAGAATTGATGAAATACCTTGACAGTATGCAGAAGAGTCACGCTGGGGAGGATTACAACGACCTGTCGTTCAAGCCGCTGGATGAATGGAACAGTCTAAGAATGAAACGAAACAAATAACTTATCAACGCAACATAAATGCATCCTGACAATGTCTTCCGACACAAAAAAACGAGGTCAAACAGCCCACTTCTCGCGATAGTCTCTACAAGGATCTGGCGTCTTCCCGTCAAGGGTTCCAGTCTTTGATTACCTTTCCGCTGCGATCGAGAAGTCGCAACTTTCTGAGGGTTGCATCGCCTGGGCCGTCGGCGACGTCTATACGGAGTTGGTAGAGTTGCTCAACCGTATCAATCTCAAGGCGAACTTCTTGAGCCTGACTACCGCCGACAACTGGAAATGTGATGGTTTCACCTCTCGGCAAAACGGCTTCTTTGTCAGTGGTGAAGAAGATCTCGCCCTGCCCCTTCAAATCAGTTTTGAGCTCGAAGGCAAGACAATAAGGGCCAGCGGGGGAAATCGGTGCAGCGCGAAAATCCATAGCGATCCCGGGGTCGTCACCGGTAAAGGTCAGTTGAAATGCATCTTTCGAATTTTCAAGTCGAGTGTTTTTGCGGGCACGGATTGAACCACGGTTGGCTCTGGGCTTACGGACAGCCCGTGACTTGCCTATCTTCCCGGGCGGGGTGAGAAAGGGCTGGTCGGAGTCGCTGAAGACTGTCCATTGACTGTTGGACTTTGGCACTTGGGCCGGAAGCATCTTTGGGTTTGCAAGCGCGGAAGAATGAAGAACATCACGACTCATGTTTTTCCACTTTTCAACCATAGCCGTGAGCCGCTCGGGTTCGGATGCAGCGAGATTGTTCGTTTCAGTACGGTCGTTGGCCACATTGTAGAGTTCCCACTCCTGCCCCTTGAAGCTGACAACTTTCCAGTCGCCGTCGCGCAGTCCATAGTCAGAAGAAAACTGAAGATGAATGGGCTCTGTACGATTGAGTTTTTTCCCTTCAAAGACAGGCCGCAAAGAAACTCCAGAAACGGGTCGAAGGTCACGTTGCGGATACTCACCCGGTATCGAGGCACCTGCTAGATCGACGAGAGTAGGCAAAACGTCAATCAAATGCGCGGGGGTGTCGACGATTGCACCAGGTTTGGTCTTCAGTCCGTCCGGCCAGTGGACGATGCCCGGAGAGCTAATGCCGCCTTCGAATTGATTTTGCTTGTAGAAGCGAAAGGGCGCGTTGCGAGCCCAGGCCCACGGAGTGGAATCGGCCAAGGCAATATCACCATTTGTGGGCTCGACGTCGAGTAGGGGAGCCCGGCGATCGTAGGGACAGGCTCCGTTATCAGAAACAAAAAGGATGAGCGTATTATCAAGTTCGTCATGCTCTTTGAGATTACCCACAAGCCGGCCAACCTCTTGGTCGACCCTGTCAATCATGGCAGCGAGCGTCACCATGCGGTTTGTTTCGTACGAGCGCTGCCACGGAACGACATCTTTCCAAGCCCGCACGTGAGGCGGGCGTGGGCTGGGCGTAAGCGTATTGGAGAGAAGCCCCAACTGCATTTGTTTCTTGATGCGAGCGTCACGTATCTCATCCCAACCCTCGGTGTATCGACCTTTGTACTTGGCATAGTCTTCAGGAAGCGCATGAAGAGGAGCATGAGGGGCATTAAAAGCGACATAGAGGTAAAAGGGGTTCTTCGTCTTGCGAGCTTCACTCAGAAAATCAATGGCAAAGTCGACGTCGGCAACTGTGGTGTAGAAGGTCTTGTCATTAAGAACAGCAGGGACGTTCCACGGCTTGCCATTCAGACGGAACGAGTTGTCACCTTTGAAGAAATTACAGGCGCCGCTGAGGTGTCCGAAGTAACGATCAAACCCAAAATCAGTAGGTTCACGCCGCAGATGCCACTTGCCAGTCATCGCGGTAAAATAACCGGCGTCTCGAAGAACTTCAGCCGATGTGACGGCGTGAGAAAGGCTGACTTCACCAGCGGCGATGCAATACTGGCCAGTGAGAAGAGAGACGCGGGAAGAGTGGCATTTCGCGGTGTTGTAGAACTGTGAAAAACGCAGCCCATTCGCAGCAAGGGAATCAAGATGAGGAGTGTCGATCTCTCCCCCATAACACCCTATGTCGGAGTATCCGAGATCATCCGCCATGATCACGACAATATTTGGTTGTTTCTGATCTTTCGCCTCACTCGTAGTGGAATGAAAACTGATCGCTCCGGCAACTCCCATTAGAAGAAGAAGTCTGGAAGTATTCATTGAGACATGCCCTCTCTCTAGGTTCTATTATCAATTTAGCCTTGGAGCACTGTGCCCCTGCTCACGAATGTGCTTGAGCAACGCCTTGAGCTGAGCTGCTTTTTCCGGATGCTCACTGATGACGTTCGTCCTCTGGCCCTCATCAGTTTTTATGTGATAAAGCTGTCCCGCTTCTGAATCGTCTTGCATGTAACCATACTTGGCTTCCCACTCAGCATTTCGACCACTCACATACCCGTTCTTTGTATCGATCAAGGTCCAGTCGCCACTTCTGATGGCGTACTCACGATCACGCGTGTTGTGGACATGAGCACTTCGAGGACTCTTTTTTGTCACACCGGTAATCAGTGGCTGCAGGTCATGGGAGTCTTCAGCCTGATCAACGGGTAATTCATATCCAACAATCGAGGCGATTGTCGCCATGACGTCAATTTGTGACACAAGCTGATGACAGACTGAACCCTCAGGCACTTTTCCTGACCAACTGATGATGTATGGCACGCGATGTCCTCCATCGTAGATATCCCGCTTCAAACCTCGCAGTGGATCAGACGACCAGTGATCAAATTTCTTTGATCGCTCATACGCGTACCGTTCTGGACCGTTGTCAGCTGAGAAAATAATAAGCGTGTTCTCTCGCTGCCCTGAATCATCAAGAGCCTGAAGGAGTTGTCCGATTGAATCATCTGTTTCGCAGACAAAATCACCGTACGGCCCGGCTTTTGACTTTCTGTCGAATGCATCATTAGGAATGATCGGTGCATGGGGAGAGGGATAGGCAAAGTACAGAAAAAACGGTTCTTTCGAATCAGCCTGCTCCTTTATGTACGCGACGCCTCGCTTGGTCGTTTCAGGAATATTTTGATAGGGATCCCAATCACTGCACATCGGCCCAGGGCGGCACTCCCAGCCACCTTCTTTGATGGGCTTCCACTTTGAAGTGTCCATGATGGTATCTGGAGCCTTCACGACCTTGTCGTTTTCAATCCAGCAATAAGGCGGAAAATTAATGACAGTGTCACCGAAGTAATAATCAAATCCATGCGAAAGCGGACCGTCTGGAATTGACTTCTCCCAGTCAAAAGCTTCAGGGCCATAAAACGTGCGAGGCTTCTTGTTTTTAGAGGTGCTCCCTTGGGTTCTAGCAGTGGCACCCTCTTTAAGAATGGCATTCCAATCCCAACCAAGGTGCCATTTACCAATGGCAGCGGTCGCGTAACCCTTTGCCTTGAGCATCTCTGGAAGTGTTAATCGCTCTGCACTAAAGGCTGACTCCCCAAACACTCCAACGATGCCATGAAACTTACGCCAATGATAGCGGCCAGTTAACATTGCATAACGAGAGGGGGAGCATATCCCAGACGACGAATGCGCATCAGTGAACTTCATTCCGGAAGCGGCGAGTGTGTTGAGATTCGGTGTCGGAATTTTTGAATCCGGGTTGTAACATTGAAGATCACCAAACCCCAGATCATCAGCATAGATAACCAAAACATTGAGAGGTCTTTCTGCTGCCTGCGACACAGACACCAGCATCAGGA
>JABHNP010000119.1 GCA_018694455.1 Planctomycetaceae bacterium
CTCGATGGAGAACACGACTTTTTTTCTTAGTGTTTTACTTGTTATAAACAGGTCGCTAACTATTTTTTCAAATATATCAGATGGTATTTTTCGCTTTCCAAGAAAATTATCTCTGATCATCACAGGAATCGGAAGCCTAATATAATCGAACTGGCCGTTACCTCTATAATTATATTCTCTCCCAAGATATATCGCGTTCAAAACCAGAGGCCAAAGCCATGCTTGCATCATTGTAGTGGAAGTTCTTTGCGCACCAATATGTAAAATTACCCCTGTAGAATGCAAATTTTCCGTTTCTATTAACTCATTTATTGAATTTCTTTTTGCGAACACGTTTTTAATTAGAGGTTCATTGTTTTGAAAGTACGTATCAAACATTTGGAGACAACACGACTGGAACACAGCTCAGTGATGATGGTGGTGTTACCTTTTCGTCACGACTTACCCATCTGATTCATTACGATGAACCATCTGATGGACGGTACTTGCTACATGTTGGAACGGGGTTTATTTACTCGCAGCTAGGTGGGGATTCAAACACAAATGCCACCTTTGCCAAGAGTTTCCGTTCTAGTACGTTCCCCGAATTCTTTGTTGGTGATCCATCAGCAGGTGGAAAAATTACAGCCGCTGGGACTCCTTTGGTCCTAGATACGGGCCGCTTTCAGGCGACCGACTTCACTCTTTATCACTTTGAATTTGCGTTTAACCGTGGCCAATTTAATTTTCAAAGTGAGGTCATGTTGGAACCTGTAAATCAGAAAATAGGTCCACTCCTCCTCCAGTCTGGCGCATACATGCAATGCGGCTATTTCCTTACAGGAGAACATGCAAATTACTTGAAACAAGCTGGTGTGTTTGATTACAACGTCAATCCATTTACGCCATTTTTTGGAACTGGTCGTAAGGGACGAGTTCGAGGGTGGGGTGCATGGGAGGTGGCTTTCCGTTGGTCGTATGTCGACATGGCAAATCGTGGATATGACACAGCGAATAATCTTCCTGATCCGACGAGCAACTTTGCTCCACCAGAACCTCAATTCGGCGTCCTCAATGAATCTACATTGGCATTGAACTGGTGGTGGAATCGTTCGATGCGGGTGCAGCTGAATTGGATCCATAGTATGCCGAACTACACAGGGAGGACGACAAGTAAGAACGCTCCGGCTATTACTGGCCTGGTTCCCTTTGATATTATTGGCACACGATTTCAAGCTGAATTTTAGGAGACAGTATGCGGTCAATTCTTTTCATGATATTTTTTTTAATCTGTAGTGTTTCTGCAGAGGAGAAGGAGATTATCCCAAATAATCGAGATGGCCATTGTGACCTCTGTGGAAGTTGTCAGTGCATTCGACGGGTTCCCGTGGTTAAGCCAACAACAAAGAAAATAGAGAAAATATGTGTACACGTAAAATATGAAGATGAGGTGATACCAGGCCCGAGTTGCCTATGCGGAGAACATCACGGGGACGATGCGTGTGGCTGCTTTTGGTACCGGTTGTGGAAGCCCACGTGGGCGAAGGTAATTACTAAAAAGATTCCTGTTTCAACGCGTGTGACTCGAGAAGTTCCTAGTTATGAATGGGTTGTCGAAGAACGTTGCTGCCAATGTCAATAATTTCAAACGGATCAATGCTTTTGGTACGCTGTATGGCACTCTTATTTGCTACTCTAGTACTCGGTATCCAGAGGAGTGGGTTCGCGAAAGCCAGAATGCAGTCGGAGCCTTGCAGCCACGGAGTCTTCTTACTCTGTTTGTTTTCTCGGAGTCTTTTTTGAGCACGCTTTTTTTGAGCCAGGCAGATTGTCCGTAACATGCATCAAAGCAAACGAGTACTTCTCGTTGAAAACCCAAATGCTGGTGCACGTGAAAAGCAGGTGCTGCTCAATGATCTACGGGAAGGACTCCTGTCGGCTGGTTTTTCCGTTGAGCAGGAGAGTGAACCTGAAAAAATCCGTCAGCATATCCATGCAGCTTCTCGGTCGGAAGAAAATACATTGGCGTGTGTTATTTGCGCCGGCGGTGATGGCACGATTGGCATGGTTGCGAATTGGACCGATGCAACAACACCACTTGCAATACTCCCACTAGGGACAGAAAATGTCCTAGCGAAACAACTTGGATTTCATGTCGACATTAGGCAGCTCATCGATCGGATAAGTAGTTCAAAAACATTTTCAATTGATGCAGGAGAAGCCAACGGACATCTTTTTTTGGCAGTTGCTTCAGTTGGTTTTGATGCCGAAGTGGTTCGGCTTCTCAGTGCCCAACGAACTGGTCATATCGATCACACAACATGGATTGCACCAATTTTACGGGCGATTGGAGGCTATCATTTCCCCCTGATTCGTGTCTGGACTGAAGGAAAGAAAAAAGCAATTCATACGCGATGGGCATTTGTCCTCAACGTACCGCGATATGCACTTGGATTGAAATTTGTTGCGGAGGGTGATTGTACTGACGGCCAACTCGATCTGTGTTGTTTTCGTGGTGGACATTGGTGGAATGGAATTTGTTATTTTATCGGAGTTGTTTTTGGATGGCACAGAAGCTGGCGTGACACACACGTTGAACAAGTGACATCAATTTTGATTGAATCTGATGAATCAGTTCCATATCAGCTCGATGGCGATCCTGGTGGTGAACTGCCGGTTAGAATCCGGGTTCTTCCGGGTCGTCTCACATTTGTTGGCAGCTCGCCTGACTCTTGAAGCTGGCTTTCAAGAGTCATCTTAGATCCTTGAGTGAAGCGGGAGTCGTTTGAGGCACAGGCTGTTGTTCATGTTCAGAACAATTTGGCCTACTTACCTCGGGGGCGAAATGCCTGAATGCGTTGCGGGTCTGTTTCCAAGTAGGGGGCGTGTGCATTGCCGGTATGGATAAGATCAATACAGTAAGGAATTGCCGGGAAAATTGCATCGAGACATTGATGGATACTCTTTGGTCGCCCCGGAAGATTAACGACCAGAGCGTTACCACAAACTCCGGCAGTTTGCCGTGAGAGAATGGCAGTGGGTACATATTGAAGTGATACCTGTCGCATGAGTTCACCAAAACCTGGCAGGAGTTTAGAGCAGACTCGTTCAGTTGCTTCAGGCGTTACGTCACGAGGCGCTGGACCGGTACCACCTGTCGTGATAACAAGACAACATCCATTTTGCGACATGCTTTCAATAGCCGTGGAGACACTCTGGATTTCATCAGAAACAATCTGAATCTCAGAGTCCCACGGGACTATAAGTACTTCTTGAAGATAATTTTGAATTGCAGGCCCACCCTCGTCAGCATACACACCACGACTCGCGCGGTCTGAGACGGTCAGAATGCCAATACGAATTGGAGACCTGTTATTCATCTATTCATCGAATCCATGACTCACCCAAGGACACCTTTTGTCTCGAGAAGTTCGATGATGGCCTCCACACATCGACTCACCGGAAGTTCGTCTGTTGGAAGAACAAGATCTGCCTGTGTTGGAGGTTCGTACGGTGCCGATACGCCAGGGAAGTTACCCAGTTCACCAGCATCTGCTTTTGCATACTGGCCTTTTTCATCACGTTCTCGACAGATTTCAATGGGTGCCGAGAGGTGAATAGTAAGAAATCGTTCTGTGCCAACAAGTTCGGCAGCTTTGTGGCGAGACTGTGCATCAGGTGCAACGAAGGCAGCAATCACAATTAAACCAGCATCATTTGCAATCTTTGCAACTTCGACAGAACGTCGCAGATTCTCACTCCGTTGGCTTGCTGAGAAGCCAAGGTCACGGCTTATGCCAAGTCGCATGGCCTGTCCGTCAAGTGACATCACGGCACGTCCATCATCAAACAGCCTGCGCTCCAGTGCCTGAGCAACTGTTGTTTTGCCTGAGCCAGTGAGACCCGTAATAAGAATTGTCACTGGTTTTTGACCAAATCGAGCGAAACGTTCCTCAGGCGTCACTTCGCTTAAAGAAGCAGTGAGTCCTTCGGTGGCTGGCTCATCGTCCCAGTGGGCCGCCCCTTCTTCTCGCTCACGATCGAGAATCATGCCGGCCCCAACGGTCCCGTTTGTGAGTCGATCAATAATGATGAATGAACCAGTCGCTCGGTTCCTTCGATAGGCATCATGAGCAATAGGAACGGCAAGCGTCACCGCACAGCGACCAATCTCATTTAGTGCTAACGTTGGTGCTGGTTCTCGATGAAGTGTATTGATATCAACTCGATATCTGAGGGAACTGACTCGTCCTGGAGTGACCTTACCGGTTTGTTTAAAAAGATATTCTTTTCCCGGGACAAGTGCCGTTTCATCCATCCAGACAAGCATGGCTTCAAATTTTTGATCAACCTTGGGAAGATTACCAGCGCGCACAATCATGTCACCACGACTGGAATCAATTTCATCCTCAAGGGTAAGAGTGACTGACTGCGGCGCGAAGGCCTCATCACGTTCTCCATCGAAAGTCACGATCGACTGTATACGACTCTTCTTGCGAGATGGCAAAGTGATAATCTCATCACCTTTGCGAATGATTCCTGATGCGATAGTGCCTGCGAAACCCCGAAAGTCAAGGTTCGGACGTGTCACGTATTGAACAGGAAAACGAAAATCTTCCATATTTCGATCTGATCCGATGTAGACAGATTCCAGAAGCGTCATGAGAGGCGGGCCCTCATGCCATGACATCTTGTCACTGTTGGAAACAACATTATCGCCTTTCAGTGCAGAAATTGGCATAAAGTGCACGTCAGGTAAATCAAGTCGGGCAGCAAAGTCGATGTAGTCGCGCCGAATGGATTCAAATGCTTCCTGACCGTAGTCCACAATATCCATTTTGTTTATGGCTACGATAATGTGTTTGATTCCAAGAAGAGACACGATAAATGAATGTCGTTTTGTTTGAGGAAGAACACCGTGCCGTGCATCAATTAAAATAACGGCGAGATCAGCAGTCGACGCGCCGGTGGCCATGTTCCGTGTGTACTGCTCATGGCCAGGTGTATCAGCGATTATAAATTTTCTTTTGTCGGTCGAGAAATAACGATAGGCGACATCGATTGTTATTCCTTGCTGACGCTCATCCTCGAGTCCATCAGTAAAAAGTGCGAGATCAACCTCTTCACCAGTCGTCCCGTAACGCGTCGTATCTTTCTTTATTGCAGTGAGTTGATCTTCATAAATCATTTTCGACTCGTAAAAGAGTCGACCGATAAGGGTGCTTTTGCCGTCATCCACACTGCCACAAGTGATGAACCTCAGAAGTTCTTTTTGCTCATGTTGTGCGAGGTATTCATCAATATCGGTTGCAATAAGTGCTGATTGGTGTGACATAGACTAAAAGTATCCCTCTTTCTTCTTCTTCTCCATGGAGCCCGCTTCATCGGAGTCAATGAGTCTTCCTTGTCGTTCTGAGAATGTGGTCAGGAGCATTTCCTGAATGATTTCTGGAAGGGTCGTTGCCTTTGAGTCAACGGCACCAGAGAGCGGGTAGCAACCAAGTGTTCGGAATCGAACATTTCGCATTTCTGGTTTCTCATTTGGTTCTAATTGCATTCGATCATCATCGACCATGATCATGACACCTTCTCGCCACACAATCGGCCGTTCTTTTGCAAAGTACAGCGGCACAATTGGTATTTGCTCAAGATGGATGTACTGCCAGACATCGAGCTCAGTCCAATTCGAAAGTGGAAATACTCGTATGCTTTCGTTTTTCTTGACCTTTGTGTTGTAGAGATTCCATAACTCAGGCCGTTGGTTTTTTGGGTCCCAGCGATGAAATTCGTCACGAAAAGAAAAGACCCGTTCTTTAGCGCGACTTTTTTCTTCATCGCGACGAGCACCACCGAAGGCTGCATCAAAACGATATTTATCAAGTGCCTGCCGCAATGCCTGAGTCTTCATGACGTCAGTGTGTACTTTGCTGCCATGCGTAAAGGGATTAATTCCTTGAGCCCGGCCTTCTTCATTAACATGCACAATAAGTTTAAAACCTAATTCTTTAGCAATGTAATTATCCCGCAATTCATACATTTCCTGAAACTTCCAGGTAGTGTCGACATGCATAAGCGGAAATGGTGGCTTGGCAGGGTAGAAAGCCTTTTCGGCTAATCGAACCATCACAGCCGAATCTTTACCAACCGAGTAGAGCATGACGGGGTTGTCGAACTCGGCAGCTACCTCACGGATAATGTGAATGCTTTCGGCTTCAAGCTGTCGAAGGTGGGTGAGCGAGTAGGCGGTCATCGGGTCTCACGGTAAGGAAAGTGAAGATTTTCACCTACTGTAGGAAAAATCAGGACCACGAAGCAATTCCGCCTCAGCCCTACATTTTTTGCGTATTTGGCAAGATTTCGTGTGTACATTTTGGAGATTGCGAATATGGGTAATTTAGTGGAATGACTGATATTTTCTTCCGGAGTCCCTCGGCATGAAAAAAAACATGGTGAATAGAATGTTTCAAACAAATGTGGTCGTTTGGGTATTTCTCTACAGTGTTCTGTACGGAACATGCTTCTTTCAATCGAGCCATGCAGCTGAACGAAATATTATTGTTTTCGTGACAGATGATGAGTCACCAACGTTAGGCTGCTACGGTGACTCAGTTGCAGTGACTCCTGCTATCGATGCGCTGGCCGATGATGGGGTTGTGTTTGATAATGCCTATGCAACAACAGCGAGTTGTTCCGCGAGCCGCTCAGTTATTCTTTCAGGATTACATAATCATGCCAATGGTCAGTATGGGCATCAGCATGACTTTCATAAATTTTCGAGTTGGTATGACGTAGTGAGTCTGTCACTTCCACGAGCACTTACACGAGCCGGTTACAGAACTATTCGGATTGGGAAGTACCATGTGGCACCTGAAGAGGTGTATCACTTTGAGTCAGAGCGGAAGGCTTCTCCTCGCAATGCGGTCCAAATGGCAAATGCTTGTGCAGATGTCATCAACTCACAAAGTGAAAAGCCATTTTTTCTTTACTTTGCTACGAGTGACCCTCATCGTGGTGGTGGTATTGATAAAGACTCTGCATTAATTCTGAAACCAGATCTTTTCGGGAATAAAACAAATCGGGAGAGTCACAAGGATGTTAAAGAAGTGTTTTTTGAACCTGAAGATGTTCAGGTTCCGACGTTCTTGCCTGATACGCCTGAAACACGGAGTGAGCTTGCTCAGTATTATCAGTCGTGTGCCCGAATTGATCAGGGCCTCGCACGACTCGTTGAGCTTTTGAAAGAAGCCAATATTTTTGACAAAACACTTATTCTTTTTACCAGTGACCATGGCATGGCTTTTTCAGGTGGAAAAACAACAGTCTATGAACCAGGCTTACGGGTTCCTTTTGTCGTCTACGATCCATATGTGAAGGTTCGCGGTGTTCGGAGTCAGAGTATTATCAACCACACGGATATCGTTCCATCTGTGCTCGATTTTGCAGGCGAACTCGATCACTCAAAACAGCGGCCGAAGCACTGGATGCCACCTGAAGAATATTGGCAGGAGAAGCCATACGCGACTCATGAAAACCATGGACCGCGGAATGGTTTACTCGCATATCACGGCCGCTCATGGTTACCGATTCTTACTGATCCTGATGTTGAAATCCACGATGCGCATTTTGCGTCACATACGTTTCATGAGATTCAGATGTATTATCCAATGCGCGCAGTGAGCGATCATGAGTGGAAATTGATTTGGAATATTGCACATCCGTTACCGTATCCGTTCGCATCAGATCTTTGGGCTGCCAGTAGTTGGCAGTCTCAATATCAGCGTAGCCTTGACGCTCCTTACGGAAATAAAACAGTCAAAGAGTATATTTATCGACCCCGATTCGAACTGTATCACATCAAGGAAGACCCAGAAGAAACAACGAATCTTGCCAATGATCCAGATCATGCAAGAACACTTTTCAAATACCAAGAAAAGCTCAAGGAAATGCAACAGAAATTCAGAGATCCCTGGATTACCAAATGGAATTACGAATAGTTTTTATCTTCTCCACAAGAGCTGTAGTGAGAGTCCAAGGCCCGGGTCGAATTCGATGACATCAGTTCGGCCGGAAGTAAAGCTTGTCCCTTGGAAAAGTTCACGATCAAAAAGATACGAGGCCAAAAATTCCAGGCTGAATCCAGCTCCAATTTGTCGATCAAGTCCAATAGCAGCACGTTGGTCGAATACATAGAAACGTTCTTTTTCGATCGTACGATCAGCTAGAAAGTAGATTTGCGTATCGGTACGGTAGCCACCGAATAGCCAGAGTTTGTCAGCAAGGCGTCTTCGGATCATGGCGTTTACATTCACGATCGGGAAATAACTAAACGTCACTTCCCAATCATCGTTTGGTCGCCATTCCAATCCGGCAGGCAGACCAATCTTTGCCTCAAAGGTGTCATCTGGTTTATAGAGATAAGCGATACCGGGCAGTGGGTAAGGCAACTGTGATGTTGGTGAATAGAAAAGACTAAAACTCCAGTCATCACGCTGGTTTCGCGCTGGTACTGTCGCAAAGAGAATTGACATAAGCGTCAGGTCACGACCAGCATGAAAAGGTTTATCACTCGCTGAACCAAAAAGAAATGTACCACCAACGGTACTTCCAGAAGCAAGAGGACGAATATGGGTGACGCCCGTTTCGACAAGCCAAAATTGACTCGGTACAGCCTCACCAGAGTCTGGGAGGACTGCATTTGTTGCAAGCTCAAGCCGACCAAATTTAGCAATTGCCAGCCAGAGGGGTTTCCCCTCTTCTGGGATGCCAAGGGGCATAGCCAATCGAGCAAACTGTGCATTCATTTGCAGATTTGCTGGTTGGTTTACAACAGGTGTGTTTGGCGCCCAAAAACCACCTATGGTCACTGGCGCGGCGCGACCAAAACTCGGTTTTTTTCGTCGTGATGATCCCGGTTCAATTGGATCAAGGTCAGCAATTGGTTCACTGGCAAACGTGTCTTGTTCGATATTGAAATCAATCGGTGGTAGGAGATCAATGCGTTGGCTTGGATTACGATACGGAGTCCACGGGTCTGCGGGACCGGAAAATCGTGTCTCTGTTTCTGGTGAACCTACAGGTTCTACCCAGACCACATCTTGTGCTGAAAGCGCACTCGCCATAAGGCAGCACGTGATAGATACCTGCAGGCGTAAAAGATGTGGTGGCACAATAAATCCGCAGGTGGTTTAGGAAGTTCGCGTGAGACCCTAGCGGGCTTGTGAGAGTCGTGCAATTGCGGAACCTATATGCCCGAAAATACATTCTCGCTCGTTGTTTTTGTGAATTTGTGCAAATGAAGCGCTGCGATACCGAGCTGTCGTATACATTGATTTTAGTGAAATTCATGAACACATCAGGTTTTAACGAGGTGGTCATGAGAAGCATGGTCTCATAAAGCGCTGTTTCAGAGTTCGGAGTTCACACCATGACAAAACTATTCGATCTTGATGAATTTGTACGAAAAGCAATTCAGCATCGCGCTTCAGATATTCACTTTCAGACTGGAGATGAACCACAGTTTCGAATAGATGGTTCCATTCGACAGATTAATTTGCCGAAAGTATCATCCCAGCAGATTGAAGACCTTAAGAGTCTACTTTTAGATGATCGTTCATCTCGGCAACTTGAATCGCACGGTGCCGTTGATCGTGGCTACCAAGTAAAAAGTCATGATGGGAAACAGGTATGTCGACTACGAATTAGTTTTGCAAAGTGCTTTACTGGCTTTAAGGTTGTTTGTCGCATTGTTCCCGATGAAATTCCGACGATTAAAGAATTTGGTATGCCGGAAATTTTCGAAAAAATTGCTCTCGAAAATACAGGGATGGTTATCGTTTCAGGGGTGACTGGAAGTGGGAAGTCGACAACTATTGCTGCAATGATTCGTCAAATTAATCAGCATCGGAAAAAGCATATTCTCACACTGGAAGATCCAATCGAGTTTATTCATATTCCGCACCAATCAGTTTTTACACACCGTGAAAAAAATGCGCACTTCGATACTTTTTCAGATGGGCTTCGCACAGCGCTTAGACAAGACCCTGATGTCATACTCGTTGGTGAGATGAGAGACACGGAGACAATTCAAGCGGCCATGCAAGCGGCAGAGACGGGCCACCTCGTATTTGCAACAGTCCATTCTGCGAGTGTGAAAGATGTTCCTGAGCGTGTGATCTCGACATTTCCTGAAGATGAGCAGGATCAGGTTCGTGCACAGATAGCGAATGTGTCAAACAGTTTCATTGCACAGTCTCTCGTTCCTAAAAATGGTGGAGGAAGTGCTGCTGCCTTTGAAATATTGCGATTGAATAATGCCGCTCGAAATCTAATTCGAGAACATAAGAGCTTTCAGTTGAATTCAATTATGCAAACTCAGCGAAGAGAAGGCATGGTGACGCTTACTCAATCTTTTATTGATCTCTACGCAAAAGAAGTCATCTCGGCTGATGTGCTGCTGGCACACGCACCGGATGTAGCACGTGCACAAACGTTTATTCGGGAAAATCCACAGTCTTCATAGAGCGTAAGTGCTATATAAAAAGTCATTCGAATGGTCATGCAGGGGTAAGATAAGAGTGGTCAATCAAAAAAGGCGTTCTTTTATCGCGAGTGGTTTTTTTAGTGGTATCGCTGGCTGGGTACAGGCATCTGGTGGTACCGCTGAAATGCAAGAGACTCCCGGTGAAATAGAAGGACCTTTTTATCCAATAACGCCACAAAAAGACAAAGACTTCGATCTCACACGCATAGCTGGTCAAGATGGTGCTGCACGGGGCACGGTCATCTGGATTACAGGAGAGGTTTTTGATTCCATGGGAGATCCGATTGAAGGTGCTTCAGTCGAGATTTGGCAGGCAAATGCAGAAGGTCGCTATCACCATCCACACGATCCAAACCCTGCTCCACTCGATCAGTATTTTCAAGGATGGGCTATTGTTCCAAGTGGTTCAAAGGGCGCGTTTCGTTTTCGTACGGTCATGCCCGGCAGTTACCCCGCTGGTCCCGGTTGGGAACGTCCGCCGCATATTCATTTTAAAGTCATGAAGCGAGGTTTTGTTGAGCTGGTGACACAGATGTATTTCCCCGGCCAATCACTCAATGAAACAGATCGTTTACTACAGCGTAAAGAACCTGCAGAACAGAAGTTGATGATTGCAGAAGTTTTGCGAGATAAACACGATAGTTTTCACTATCGCATCGTGATTGAGAGGGCATAGCAATACATCACCGCCCTGATGTGTTGCCAATGACTTCATGTGCCAGAAAAAGTACTGAGAAAAAAGGTGGAGTTCGAGCGTGCCTCTATGACTATTCAAAAAGTGATGATGGAACTCGTTGTTGTAGTGATCCCTTTGTTTCTTCTGTCTGGTGACGAGAGGGTGCAGCCACTCCAGCTCAACGGTCCGCTGTATAGTGAAATACGGGGCAATGTTCTCAAGCCTCAGCTGTTAGAATCTGTAGAAGATGTTGCAAACCTTCTTGGTTCACAAAGCGCTTCAGCAATTAAGCAGCAGATGCAATTTGAAACACACGGAGTGCTCGTGTTTCAGTGGTCAGGATCAGGTCATGATTCACTTGTAATAAAGACGGTGAATGATCACATGGCGACGTTTCAATACACACGTGGGAGAACACGAGATCTTCGTCAGCATGTTCAAGCCTTTGCGCTGGACAAACGCATTGTCTGGAATGTTACAGGCTCAGATGAGCAACATGAATGAAGTCAAGATGAACACAAGAGAATATCAAGGGGGAGCATAAAGTGATTCAAGACTCTCTAAGATTTTCCGCCTGGCGCCGTATTGTCTTGAGTTCACTTTTATCTTTCCGTCCAAGATTCCGTAGTTGCATTGTCATTCGGGGATTCTTTTTCAAGAGTTTTTCATGCCGGGCAAGAAAATCCCAGTAGAGCGTTGTGAAGGGACAGGCTTCAGGCCCATGTGCAACTTTTGGTTTATATCGACATGTTTTGCAGGCATTACTCATTCGGTCGATGTAGGCACCCGTTGCACAATAGGGCTTGGACGCCATGACGCCGCCATCGGCAAATTGGCTCATGCCGATGGTGTTTGGTAGCTCGACCCATTCAACAGCATCGACGTAAACTGCAAGATACCACTGATGAATGTCTTCCGGCTTGACTCCGTACAGCATGGCAAAAAGACCGGTCACCATAAGACGTTGTATATGGTGCGCATATCCGTATTCGAGTGTCTGACCAAGTGCATCTTTCAAGCAATTCATGTCTGTATCGCCAGTCCAATAAAAGTTGGGTAATGGCTGATTGGCTCCCATGGTATTTCGTTGGGCGTATTCCGGCATGAATCGCCAATAAATACCGCGGACATATTCTCGCCACCCAAGAATTTGCCGAATAAACCCTTCGGTCGCTGCTAGAGGTGCAGATCCATTTCTATAGGCTTCTTCAGCAGCGGTAACAGCATCGCGTGGGTCGAGAAGCTTCAAGTTAAGAGCGACTGAGAGGCGGGAGTGATACAGCCAAGGCTCACCAGTCCATATTGCGTCTTGATACACTCCGAAGTTGGTTAAACGATACGCAATAAAATCTCGTAGTGCTGCACGTGCATCTTTCTTCGTGACAGGCCAATCAAATTTTTCTAATGATCCTGGATGTTTGTGGAATCGTTTCGTGACCAGATCAATGACGGTATTTGTTACGGCGTCTGGTTTAAATCGTTTTGGTTGTCGTAATGATTCAGGCCCATTCTTCCCAAAACTACCACGATTCTCTGAATCATAATTCCATTGTCCGCCAGTGGGCTCACTATCATCCATCAAGATGTCAAAGCGTTGGCGAAGTGGGCGATAGAAATACTCAAGTCGCAGTTGCTTGCGACCTGCAGCGTGTTCTGAAAATTCATCGATCGTTGTGAAGAAATGACGGTCGGGACGTATTTCAAGAGAAATCCCAGCAGCCTTTGCAGCCTCCTCAAGGGCTGCACGAACTCGCCATTCACCTGGTTCCACACAAATGAGTCGTGCTGGATGGAATCCCTTCTTTTTGAATCGACCGAGGCTTGCGTTGAGAGCGGCAGCCAGTGAAGTGGGTTCACGATGTTTTTTTTTGTCACAGAGTTCAAGATAGTCAACGGTGAAACCATCATGTGACAACTGATCACGAAAATGCCTCATCGCAGACAGAAAAACCGCAATCCTTGCTTTGTGAGTCCAGACATGAGTCGATTCTTCTGCCACTTCAGCCATCCACACAACGTCTTGTTTTTTATCAAACTCATCAAATGCGGCACTTGATTGATCAAGTTGATCACCCAGAACCAAAACAAGATTACGGCACATAGTATTAGGGCTTTCGAGAGATACAGAGAATTCAGAAAATCAGTTTTTGAGATGCCAAATGACCTATTTCCGTTGAATTTAAGAAGATTTTATAAATTCTGAGAAAATGCCGTTAGCGGAGGGCAGGTTTTACGGTTTTAAACGATAGCAAGAACTATAGCGTCAAAAGTCCTACGTGGGACACATGAGAAAGGAAAATAAAGTGATTGCTCTCGCCGAGACACGTCGCCGACTTCCAAAGTCACCAAAGGCATCTCAAAGAAACACAAGAATCAACTCAGCCACAACCGAATCAAAAAAGTTAGTTGGCCTTTCACCTGCTGAAAAGCGTCGAAAAACTATTTTGTCTAAGAAAAGAACAATTCTTTTTGAGAGAGACATAGAGTATATCGGGGGCGATGTTTTCCTTGAAAAAGACGCAGAACTTCTCGCCAATTCACCTCCAGCAGACGCGAAAATTCCCTTGGCAGGGTCAGTGACTGATAAAAAGGCAGCAGCAGGTCGTTCGCTCTCCCCTTACCTTGCAAGTTTGTACCAAAACCGACTTCTTTCGAAAGAGGAGGAGCAATTCTATTTCCGAAGAATGAACTGGCTGAAGTTCCAAGCTATTCAAAAGCGAGACCGGCTTAGTCCAACTCGAGCAACGATGAAGCAGATGAAGCAGATTGATGGCTTGCTTGCAGAAGCGGAAACAGTCAAAGCTATTTTGATTACATCAAACCTGCGACTTGTAGTTTCAATTGCGAAAAAATTTAATGAGCCCAGCCATTCTTTTGATGAGTTGATTAGTGAAGGCAACGTTGCACTCATGCGTTCAGTCGAAAAATTCAACTTTGCTTTAGGAAATCGATTTAGTACATACGCAACGTATGCAATCCAAAGACACTTCTTTCGTATTTCTCACAAGAGTCGACAGTATCGAAACCGTTTCGCTTCCGATGATGAACCGGTGAAAGATCGTGCAGAAGAACTTTCAGATCATGAGTCTTGCTCCCCAGAGCAGGTTCGGTTTTTGAAAGGCTTGTTCTCGAAATTCCTAGATTCACTCGAAGTTCGTGAGCAGCAAATTGTGTTAGCTCGTTTTGGGTTCGATGGTGATAAACCGAAAACGTTTCGACAACTTGGCACAGAAATGGGTGTTTGTAAGGAAAGAATTCGGCAAATTCAAACCCGTGCTATTGCAAAATTGCGAGCCATGGCGGAAGAAGCCAAACTCGAAAAAACTATCGGTGATTGGCTGTAGACTGAGCCCTTCAACTGAAGTAGACAACGCGTTGAAGGAGTAATTTTGTGGAAAAAGTTCTGATTATCGGTGCTGGTGGCATTGGTTCCGTAATTGCTAGCTCAATAGTCGCCTCCGGGGGCAAGGTTTTTATAGCTGGTAGGACGCAGGAAAGTCTTCAGGAACAAGCTTCAGCATTAGGGTGTGAATTCGGTCTTGTAGAGGCAACCAACGCAATGTCTGTTGATCAGTGTGGGGATCAGGCATTTGCTGCTCTGGATGGTTTGACAGGCATTGTAAACTGCGTCGGTTCAATACTCTTGAAGCCTGCACACTTAACGAGTCCCAAAGAATGGGATGAGACAATCACGGCAAATTTGACGACAGCTTTTCATTGTGTTCGCTCTGCTGGACGATTGTTACGAAGTACTGGTGGTTCGGTCGTTCTGCTTTCCAGTGCTGCTGGTCGAATAGGTCTTGCAAATCATGAAGCAGTGGCCGCGGCAAAAGCAGGGGTCATCGGGCTCACTCGTTCTGCCGCTGCAACATACGCTCGAGCTCATATCCGTTTTAATTGTGTTGCCCCGGGGCTGGTACGTACGCCACTCGCCGCTGGTCTTTTATCGAGTGATCTGGCTGAGAAGGCCTCTGTGGCAATGCATCCACTCGGTCGGATTGGCGAGGCAGAAGATATCGCAAGTGCAGTCTGTTGGTTTCTCGATCCAAAAAACTCATGGCTTACCGGTCAGGTTCTTGGCGTGGATGGTGGTCTTGCTGACGTGAAAGCAAAAAGCTGATCCCTTGATTGTGTGATCACACTATCTTTTCTCATCGATAGTATAGATTTCTACAACAAATAGCCTTTGGTATCACGTCATGTCCGCCCTCTCAGATTCCAGTTTGTTCTCTATTGCAAATCCGAATACGGTACTTGATAAAATACATCACCTTGCAATTTCTACTAACGATGTTCCAAAGGCGGCTGAACGGTACACAAAGCATTTTCGATGTGATATCGAGTATCAGGATGAGAAATGGGCGGTCCTTGCATTTGGGAACACTCGGCTTGCTCTTGTAATCCCAGAGCAGCATCCTCGACACATAGGATTTATCCATCCACAGGCCGAAGCTTTTGGTGAACTAAAGACTCATCGAGATGGCACACGGAGCTGCTATGTTGCTGATCCTGCTGGAAATGCTATCGAAGTCCTTGCTCCGATGGGAACATGATGCAAAACGTATTCTCCGGTATTCGACCTTTGGTCATTCAGTTGCTAATGACCAGCTTCATGACAGGGCTCATCTGGTTTGTTCAGGTTGTGCACTATCCTTTAATGGACGGATGGCCTCATGATGATTTCGGAAGTTGGGAAGTAGCACACCGGGAACGTACCGGGCCGGTTGTTATTCCTCCCATGTTGATTGAAGGCATCGTTGCAGTCTGGCTGCTTGTGCATCGACCACGGGGTGTCAATCCATTTTTGCCAGTCCTCGGAATCATTTCTTTACTGGGAA
>JABHNP010000334.1 GCA_018694455.1 Planctomycetaceae bacterium
CTTTGCATAGCACCACTTCATTCCAATGAGCTGTCGGCACACACCGAGCAGCTCAACTCCTTCTTGAGTTACTAGCAAACTTGCAGACATCGGAACCCCTGAGACAAATTGTTGCCAATATTCTCTGCCTCGAACAGGTTCTTCCCGCAGACCTTTCCACGGCACAACTCCTAGGCCACCAATACTCGCTGTGGGTTTTCTCAGGAATGTACCGTCTCTCGGCACCTTCGACGAAGTAAAAAAAATGGCTGGATAAGCACAGCCATTCTCGCAGGCAACTTCTCGGACAAAACGAGGATCTCGAACTAGCCTCACAGCACGTGGATGATTTCCTAGAAGAAGTCTCACACGAGACAATTTCTCAATTACTTCTATATGGTTCTCTAAACCGCCGGCATAAACTACTGGACCAGCAGGAAATCCAGCTGCAATACTTGGCACATCATCTGGATACGCATCGGCTGAAACCTGCACAACTCGACTACAGACGTCCCTAAGGTCTCGGTCTCCGAAAAGGTCAATAGCATTGACTTCCAAACCGAGACGATCTGCCGATGCCGCTAACGCACGAGCACTAGCACCGATAACAAGTAAATTTGTACACACCCGGCATGAAACCTTGACTACTTTTTGTGAGAAACGTTATCACGAGGTTTGTAAACTTCACCTCATTGCTGACAAGACCTTCATACGATACCTTTTCACCTAGCAGGATACTTCATCCTGAGAAATACTATCAGCACTTTCTGTCCCTGTTTCGAGGAGATGCCCATATGTCGATGTTTATAGGTGAAGCTCTAGCCGGCGATGGCAACGAAGTAGCTCATATTGATCTACTAATTGGTAACAAGGACGGCCCTGTTGGCACGGCTTTCGCGAACGCACTCTCTCGCCAGAGCGAAGGCCATTCAAATTTACTTGCGGTCCTTACACCAAACCTTGCAGTTAAACCTGCTACCGTAATGATTACCAAGGTCACTATTAAGGGCGCTAAACAGGCTGTGCAAATGTTTGGTCCTGCTCAAGCAGCGGTAGCCAAAGCTGTTGCAGATAGTGTTGAAAGTGGAGTTATTCCAAAAGACCAAGCTGAAGACCTTGTAATTGTTTGTGGTGTATTCATTCATTGGCTCGCAGAAGATGATAAAAAAATCTATGACAACAACTATCAAGCAACTCTCGACTCAATTTCAAATGCAATGCAAGGAAAACCTTCGGCAGACGAAATGATTGCAGAGAAAGATGCCGTACACCCCTTCCGAGGTTTCTAAGAACGAACAGAGTGTTCTGATAGCCACTACCTTCGGCACCCAGAACTCAGCCGACGTGACCTACATGGACATGCAACCTCTGTTTCTATGAAGAAAATCCTCCTACAACTTGATGTTGATCCGCAACCCTGTTCATTCGATGCAATTACTGCCATTGATGCTGGTGTAGATACAATCCTACGACACGGCAACGTTTCGGTAGATAATGTTGTGCCCCTCGTTCACGGAGCCATGTTCACTCGCGGAGCAAATCATCTCTCGTCAACAGGCATTTTCCTTGGTGGAAAAGATGTTTCAAAGGTTGAAGATGTCGCCTCTCGAATCTCGGAAACTTTTTTTGATTCTATTCGTGTAAGTGTCTTTCTTGATCCAGCTGGGGCGAACACAACCGCAGTTGCCGCTGTTATTGCAGCGAAGCGACATATCTCACTGGCAACTTCCGCGGGCATGAAAACCTGCGATGCGATAATCTTGGGTGGCACTGGCCCTGTGGGTCAAAGAGTCAGTCGACTTCTCGCAACTGAAGGAGTCCATGTCCGTCTTGTCTCACGATCACTCAAACGTGCATCTACATGCTGCCAATCTATCCTGGAAAAGATACCGAACGCACACGTAGAGGCCACCTCTGAAGACATGATTGAGGCCGTGATCGGGTCTGCAGACCTAATCATTTCAGCCGGCAAATCAGGAATTAAAATGCTCACTGCGACACAATTGTCTCAAGCGATTTCAAACAAGGTATGCATTGATCTCAATGCAATACCTCCAGCTGGAATCGATGGTGTTCACACGACTGACCATGCCCGACGCGATGGCACAAAACACTTTTACGGAGCTCTTGGCGTTGGAGGAATGAAGATGAAACTTCACAAAGCAGCTATCCGGCAGCTTTTCCAAACGAATGATCAGTGGCTCGATGCTGAAGAGCTACTCGTGCTCAGCGAACGATTGATGCTCAGCGAATGATCGTCGTTTCCAACAAACAAACCGATCAATTAGTGATGGGAAGATACGACCTAACAAAATATAGCTTTTCGCTCTCCACCCAGGAATCACAACCGGCACGCCTCGCTCAAGCCCTGAAACAATAGCTGCGGCTGTAATCTCTGCGGACAAAGGGCGGCCCTGCGACCAGTCTGCTCGTTCGCCACTGATCAGGTTATCCCAGAATTCAGATTGCGTCGGGCCGAGTATCGCCACATTTACATCAACACCATATGACGCGAGTTCAGGCCGCACCGCCCCGGCAAACCCATGAAGAGCCGCCTTTGCTGCCGCATATGCAGAATGCAAAGGCAACGGATGATTGCCAAGTATTGAGCCAATAAATACGACAGCGGGCGTGCGACCATTGATTAATTGCGGGAGTGTTTTTTGAACAAGTTGAACTGGGGAGAAAAAATCAATTTCAAACACGCTCCTCATTGTTTCCGTTGATGACTCCAAAAAAGGACCAACAGCCCCGGCCCCTGCTGCTGTAATTAACAAATCAATAGCTCCTAACTCTGCCGTCGAATAGCGAACCAACTCCTCCTGAAAAAGACTATCTGTAATATCTCCAGAGAAAGGCACAAGAAACTCTGGATATTCAGAAGCGAGATCGACCAGCCTCGCCTTACGGCGACCTGTGATGACTAATCTCACACCACGTTCCGCAAGCAATCGAGCAAGTGCTCGCCCTACGCCTGAGGTTGCACCTGTCAAAATACCTCGCTGTCCAGAAAGATTTCGTACTTTGGTGAACAAGACGCTATGTCGTTTCTGTTACTGGCGATGGCATCGAATCAGACGGTGAAGCGACCGGCTGCTTTTCACCGCCGCCATACTCTCTCACCGTTGCCTCATCTGGATCGATACGCCCAAGCATGGCTGGCGGCATACGACAGTGGATGACCATTTGTTCATCACCGAATCGCTTTGACAGAACCTCACCATTTTTTGCGAGCCATGCGAGCAGCCGACCATTCCCACAATCTGTTTCTACTTCGATATCTCGAAAATTTCTTCCTAGAGCATCGCCCGTACAAACTGCAAGTTTTTCAAGGCCATACCCTGACTTCGCAGAGACCCCTACAGCATAAGGATACCGTTCACACAACCTGTCTCGCTTTATATGATCAGTGACCGCATCTAATTTATTCAAAACAAGTATCGTATCCTTTACATCAACGCCCAATTCTTCAAGTACAGCATTGACTGCTTTTATCTGATTCTCGACAAATGGACTTGAGGCGTCTGCTACATGAAGCAACAAATCGGCCTGCTGCGTCTCTTCGAGTGTTGCCTTAAAACTCGCAATCAGATGATGCGGCAGATCACGAATAAAACCAACGGTGTCACTTATTAGAATTGGACCCCAACTCGGCAACTTCCATCGCCGCGTCCGAGTATCAAGCGTTGCAAAAAGTTTGTCTTCTGCGAGTACATCTGCCTGAGTAAGAGCATTCAGCAGGGTGCTTTTTCCTGCATTTGTATAACCAACAAGGGAGACGGTTCGCTGCTCATGCCTTGCCGCAACCTGCCGTTCACGGCGACGATGAATTATTAACAGTTCCTGCTTTAGGTCGTGAATCCTCTTCTCAACAAGTCGCCTATCGACCTCAAGTTGTTTCTCGCCAGGCCCACGCATACCGATGCCCATTTTAAGCCGCGACAAGTGTGTCCACATTCGCTTGAGTCTCGGCAGCGAGTACTCTAACTGAGCCAACTCAACAGCCAACCTCGCTTCATACGTTTGCGCACGCGCAGCAAATATGTCGAGGATCACTTCCGATCGATCCAACACCTTGCAATCGAGTTCATGCTCCAGATTTCGTATCTGAGCTGGAGACAAATCATTGTCAAACATGACCACATCGGCACAATAATGATCAACTACTGACAAAAGTTCTTGAAGCTTTCCACGACCAATATATGTTCGCTGATCCGGCTCGTGCCTATGCTGGACCAATTCTGCCACAACGTGTGTGCCGGCTGTGGTTGCGAGACCAGCAAGTTCCGCCAATGGGTTTGTCGGGTTCACTGGTGCACTGACATAGACGCCAACAAGTACAGTTCGCTCTGACTCAATGCTTGTGGTTCGTTCCAAATGACTCACTCGCGACCTTCCTCTGCGCCTGCGGCAAGGTGACAACAGCTTTCCCAACGTCGAGTATCAAGCAGACCATCGGCAACCGCATCTTTAACTGCGCACCCTGATTCATGTGAATGGCTACAATCGGGATACCGGCAGTGGTTTGCAAGTGGACGCAGATCACGAAACGCAGCAGGAACTTCAGCTGGGACAGTTTCCCAGAGCTGAAACTGCCGGACACCGGGAGTATCTACAAAGGTACCGTTATACGAGTGCGGAAGTAGTCGTGCTGCAGTTGTTGTATGACGACCCTTATCGTTATCACGACTTACGCCAGAAACAGGCAACTTAAGAGTTGGCTCAAGTCGATTCAGCAGAGATGACTTACCGACACCGCTTTGTCCAACGACGGCGGTAACTTGACCATCCAGCTCAATTTTCAACCGAGAAAGACCATACCCTGTAACAGATGAACAGAGAATAACCGGATATCCCATACGAGCATACACACCGGCGAGCGGCAGAAGCTCAGCAGGGTCAATAAGATCAATCTTATTAATACAGATAACAGGCCGGATGCCCGCCGACTCAGCAGCTACAAGCATCCGATCAATCAAACCAGGTTTTAACTCTGGCTGTGCAGCACTTCCGACGATAAAAAGCTGATCCACATTCGCAACAAGCGTATGCCTGCGACCACGGCTCGATCGGCTCAAAGCACTACGACGAGGTTCGATAAAACAAATGGCAGCCTCTTCACCTCGTCCTTGCACCTGCACCCAATCACCAGCCGATACTGGATGACGTTGATCTGTCGCAACATCATGGAGAACCTGTCGAATCGCACAGCGAGTGATCTCACCCGAATCATTCCGTACAAAGCTATCCAAGCCATGAGCATGAAGCACCTGGCCTCGCCAAGTATCGTTTGTACCGCCAGCAACATTCGAGCAGTCTTCAGCGGAAACTAACTTGACTGTTCGTTTCCGAGTAAGTTCTCCCTTGCCAGAGAGCCTTTCTGTCGAAGCAAGGTTCTCACTCACGTCACCCTCATTGGCAAATTGACGAGTAACATCCGTCTGTCGTCGACGCGCATGACGGTTTTTACGAAAAGCGACTCGAGATGTCCGAGAATTCTTCATGCTCTAAGCATACACACCATCACACCTCTGGTCATACTCCGACCATCACAGGGACGCTATCCGTACGCTCTCTAGCCAGCAAAACCTACCGTTTGCGACGAGACTCTAATCCAGAAGCCTCAAGAAGACTGCGACTGAAAACATCCGTCTCGGCGAGTTTGTTCTTGGCATCGTCAGTCGCACCTAATTCGGCAGGGTCATAGAATACCTCGAACGCATACTTGGCAAATGATAACGTGTCGCCGGGCTTAACATATTGCTCACTCACGCGAACACCATTTACCTTCGTTCCGTTACTGCTATTGAGATCCCGCACAACCCAGAGACCTTCTTCTACAACAAGCTCGCAATGGCTGCTGGAAATTGTTGAAAATCTCAGTACGACATCAGCAGACTCGCGCCGACCAACCACGAGCGTCTTTTTCAGCAGAGGTATAGAATCTCCACCACCAACGGGTTGTAATTCACCAAATATCAACGGGATTCTCCAACATCTCGATACATACAAAAGTTTTGATAGATCATATTCTTCCTCTCAAAGTATACGATGCGAAAAACTGTCTTGTCCTGGAGCCACCCTTATTTTGTATCAATACTCGCAGGATTCACCTCGATTAATCATTAGCACCCTAGAGTAACAAATACCGCTTGCTCTCAACTGCTGACCGTGCGACGATTTGTCTGGAATTTGAGTGGGCCGGGCAATCGCTGGCCGGATTAAATTTTGGTTTTTGAAAAATGCATATTCCTCGCTTGCGAAGAAGCAGCATTTTTTGTGCCAAGACCGTATCTGGCGGGAGGAAAGTCCGGGCTCTGCAGGATACGATGGTGGGTAACGCCCACCAGCCGCGAGGCTCGGGAAAGTGCCGCAGAAAACAAACCGCCAACAGGCTTTTGTCTGCTGGTAAGGGTGAAAAGGTGAGGTAAGAGCTCACCAGCAGGTCAGGTGACTGGCTTGGCTTGGTAAACCCCATCGAGAGCAAGGCCGAACAGAAGAGAGTCTGCTGGAAACAGCAGCCTGAGGCGATCCGCTTCGGTTTTTCTTCGGGTGGGCTGCTAGAGGTGACAGGCAACTGTCACCGTAGAGAAATGATTGCCGCTTTTGGGAAATTGACCCAAAGGGACAAAACCCGGCTTATAGGCCCACTCAAATTCTTCCTACGACCATGTACAGAAACACCATAAGAATCATTTTGATTTATTCTTCAGGTACAAGATCCCGGCATGCAGTCTCGTCTAGCAATTTGAGTAATTTTGAAATACAGAGTTTATTGATACTTACATTCATCTCTTGCGCTTCTGCTTTTAGTGTTTCGTGGAGAGACATCGGCATTCTGACTGTTACGACCCGCTGAACTTCTCGAACGGGTGCTTTTTCCTGCTGTTTTTGCCGAAGTGCATCTAACATCTCTCGAATTCGTGCGTACTCCGCAGAACACTCAAAACGCATGAGTGAGTCTGGGGTCTGGAATGTGCGTCGAACGATGCCATCAAGCCCCATAATTTCTCGAAAAAAAATAATCCAGTCTGGATTAGCTGCAAACAGCCGCTCTGCTACCTCGAGAATCGCCTGCGCACCGTGCCCTACAGTACTTTCAACAAATTCTCTGGATGCTTTTTGAGTAAACGCCGGCATTCATGATTCCTTTCAACATCGCGTAACACCAGAGAAAGCTTTAAAAACATCCGTCGTACGTACTGACGCATTGAAAAGCTCTCTCATTCAATCCGGCTTAACTATGCATGGCGAGTCAAGCATTGAATGCAAGTGCTTTAGCATCAACGACTTAGCATGCGCTTCAGGCCCCTGCCTAAAGAATGGCCATCCCTGCCTGCTGGCGAGGCACGCCCTGCCCTGCCTAAAAACCGTGCAGCCCGGCTGGTTCTCATTAGCAAAGTGTCCACGAAGTCCAGGAGGCTAAGTCTTGCTGGAAAACCACAGCAAACAGCTGCGTGGCGACCCGTGAAACTACGAGTCTGGCTGACGCGACAATTCACACACCCGCATCATCAAAATGACCACCAGCCTTTAGAGCGGCAATCAGAAAATTGACCTCGGCTCCCAAAGATCACAAAAAGTGACATAAGAAATCGATACCTGAAAGCCTTCTTCTCTGTTTGCATTACCGCACCCTTATTACCGGCACGGGACAAGCAGGCCAAGCCCCTGAAGCTAGGCACCTCGTACTTATGGCTAGCAAACAATCCACCGCGAACGCATGAGTTCAAGGCCAGCGTACAACTTATGGCGGAATGCCTTCAAGGCATTCCGGAGGTTTGAGTTACCTAGTGAACTAATGCCTGGCCTGTCGATAACTCGATTCTTGATGAAGTTGATGCGATTATTCTTTTTCACGCATGGTCGCCGGCGTCATGAAGGTGTGTGAAACGGACGAGATCACCTGAACCGAATCGATAAGCTTGCTAGCCAACGAGCAGGGCTTTGATCCATGCATTTTGCAGGTGAGATAATTGCTAACCAAACTGATAAAGACTTTCTTTCGTAAATCGGTGGCCGCTACACAAATATGTTCCCCTACATAATACAAGCTGGCAATCCAAGCTGAGACTCGAGGCTTAAGATCTTTCCAACACA
>JABHNP010000102.1 GCA_018694455.1 Planctomycetaceae bacterium
AACAAGAACTCTTCTGACACTTTTTCTGGATACAATAATCCAGACATTGACTCTGATGACCCTTGGCAGTTTAAAAACTTTTTAAGAACTGATGGAAAAGACTAACTACCTTCGTCTTATCCGAAAAAATTTAGAATTCACATGTGGCTTATTTGATATCTCTCTATGAGGCCGTGTAAGAATGAACAAAAAGACCTTGCTCAATCTAGCCAAGGCCCACGGCACGCCTCTGTTTGTGATTGATCATGCAGAATTACGAAAAAACTATGCCTTGTTTCGAAAACATTTCCCACGCATACAAACCTACTACGCTGTCAAGGTTAATAGTGATCCTGCTGTTGTAGAAACATTCTACAACCTTGGAGGTAGTTTCGATGTCGCGAGCATGCAGGAATTTCATACCGTCTATCGTTTCATTGAAAACCTACCCTCCAAAAAACGCCAAGATTTCATTTGGGATAAAATTATTTATGCCAATCCTATCAAGCCTGTTGAAACACTCGAGGAACTTGATCGTTACAAACCACTTGTGACCTATGACAACGAAGAAGAGATACGGAAAATAGCAAAGTATGCCCCGAATGCCGGGCTCGCCCTTCGGCTTCGGGTTCCGAACACAGGTTCGATGGTTGAGTTATCAAGTAAATTCGGCGCACTGCCTGGTGAAGCAGTCCATTTGATCACTCGCGCACATGACTATGGACTTATTGTTGAAGGCTTATCGTTTCACGTAGGCAGCCAGTGCACGAACCCTGAGAATTACATTCAAGCCCTTCACCTTTCTGCTGGTATTTTTGCTGAGGCAAAATCACGTGGCTTCAATCTTCAATTGCTTGATATCGGGGGTGGTTTTCCTGCAGCTTATGACGCAAGTGTGCCTAAGATTGGTTCGTTAGCTAAAAAAATCAATTATGAACTCGATCGCCTGTTTCCGAAAACCGTTGAGATTCTTGCCGAGCCAGGCCGTTTTCTTGTTGCTTCAGCAGGATCTGCTGTTTCGAAAATTATTGGAAAAGCAGTGCGTGGTGACAAGCTTTGTTATTACGTCGATGACGGCGTCTACCACACCTACTCAGGCATTATTTTCGACCACTGTACGTACCGCATGAAAAGTTTTAAATCTGGACCAACTCAACTATGTGCTGTCTTTGGCCCTACGTGCGACGCACTGGATACAATAAGTCTTGCCGAACAACTGCCTGATCTTAAAATGGGAGATTACCTTTACAGCAATACTATCGGCGCATATTCTGCGGCGAGTTCGACTCATTTTAATGGCTTTCCGCCAGCAACGGTTGTCCATATTAATCGTTAGAGAATCCCGAACTTAACCATTACGGCCGAACCGCTTCGATAAGATGGTAACCCTTCACAAGTTCCTGCGCAACATCATTCCAGTTCTGGGGTAGCTGCTCGAGATACCAGACAGGTTGCTTTGTCACCAAAAGAAGCGTACCGCCAGGTGCGAGAGCGGTTCGAGCAGCTTCAACGAACATTTCAGCAATTCGAAAGTCCGAGTAATAGGGTGGATTTGCCAGCACAAGATCGTAGCATCCAGGATCAGGCACCACCCCGTGAGCCTCAAGCAAAACCGTGATGTTGGGCAATTCATTTTCGGCTGCCGATTGTTGCAGGCAGCTCACAGCACGTGCTGATGAGTCGATTGCATAAACCTCGATCGATGAATCTCTTGCTGCGAGGCCTAAACTGACGCACCCTGATCCACAGCCTATCTCAAGCACACGAGCACCACTAGCGAGATCCACAGCGTTGAGAAGGTGCCGTGCAGCTGGATCAATCCGACGATGTGCAAAAACACCAGGACGAGTGATTGCTGTAAGCAAACGTTCCCGATCGCGGAACACAATCTTACTTGTAAAGTCTCTCACTTTTTTTGACGGCCGTGTCTTCCGAAGTATGTAACACACCGTCGTCGGTTTTTCTGCTGAATCAGGACGCACTCGCACGGTTTCACCAGTGTCTGCTAGCTGTGATCGCAACCATTTATCATTGGGATTATCGATTGCGGCAACTAAGTGGCCACCAATGGACAATGACTGGAAAGCAGACTGCAATACGTCACGGGTAAATTCAGCTTCACCAGATTTGAAAACAGGCAAGATTGCAAGATCATACTGCCCTCCACTTGAGCTTGGCGGTGGATCGGGCTCACAATAAAGACTTAACTGTGTTGGTAGTTCCTGCAATGCCTTGACCAACAACTGCTGCTGATACTGATCATGAAACCAGAGGCTTATCTTCGCTTCTGGACGAGTCTCGGCAAGAGTAATTGCGGCCTGACCTCGACCAACTGTTGTTGTTAATACATGCTTCCCAACAATATTCTTTGCAATCGAAATTGCATGAAGTTCAGCAGGCCGAGCCGGAGGTAGTGTTTCAAGCAATGTCGACATCGTTGATAGTTTCTATTCCGTTTACACCATCCCTGAACGCTGTAAGACATTTCATTTAGTCAAGCGGAAGTGGCTCAAGCGTAAGTGGATCCCGAAGAGGTAAATGCTTGACCTCACCATCAAAAAAATCTTGCATTGTTGCCCTTCCCTCAAGATCTCCTAGTGCAATCGCTTCCCAATCACCAACAACAAGAATTGCCATCTGCGCGGGATTAAGATGCTTTATGGCAACTGTCAGCAAGTCTTCTTTTGTTACTGAACTTACTTTTTCACGAAAGGTGCGCCAGTAGTCTTTTGGACGATTTGTCCACTCAT
>JABHNP010000297.1 GCA_018694455.1 Planctomycetaceae bacterium
CTCTCGATTATTTAGAAAAACAAAACCCTGCTGTGCATCAGATTAAGTTTCCTGCACAGGCGGTCAGCAGAGATGCTCGAAGATAATCACGGCGAATGCAATTTCGGGATATTTTTGCGTGGAGTGATCAGGACCTCATGCAAATGCCAGATCGAATGATACCTAGAAACGTTACACACCTTCTCGCAGACCAGGCTGTTTTTGATTCCTGGGCACGTAGTGCAGGGATAGATGACAGCGGAAATGCGCAACGGATATTTAAGATATTAGCAGAGCAAGGTGTAAGTCTTCATGCACTTGGGAATCTCATTAAGTCTCTTGGACAACTTCTTCCGTTGTTTGGCGATGCCGATCGACTTCTTGTAACTCTGGGCCGATTTCTTCAAGTCGTCCCTAGCCCATCTGCCGCTGTGGCAATATTTGAAGAAGATCCTGAGGCTCTCGACCAACTTCTAGAGGTTCTTGCTACGAGTCCATTTCTTGGTGAGATTATCATTGCCGAGCCCGATGTTTGGGAATCTATTAGAAGAGGTGGTGGCAGGCCGGAAAAGCGGGAGTCACTGCGAGATGTTTTAAGGTCTGAGGTCGGCAATTCATTAGACTCCTCTTTTGTGATGCATAAACTCCGTCGTTTTAAACGTCGAGAAATTCTTCGTATTGCTTACGGTGATATCGTCAAACAGCAACGACTTGAAACCGTGGTGGACCAAATTTCAGCGATTGCTGAGTGTGTCATTGATGAAGCTCTACGTGTGGTATTTCTGCAGCAGCAACAACGTCGTGGAACTCCGCTCACAACAGATGGTCGCCCCGCAACAATTGCGGTGGTAGCTCTTGGAAAACTTGGTGGGAATGAACTTAACTATTCGAGCGATGTAGATCTTATTTTTTGTTATTCCGAAGACGGTGACGTGGCGGGGTCAAAAACATGTACAACGGGTGAGTTTTTCACGAGAGTAGTTCAGGAAGTAACTCGCATGCTCAATGATCAAACTGAATTGGGGGCAGCATACCGAGTAGATCTACGACTTAGGCCGCATGGCGGACAAGGTCCGCTCGTGCTACCGCGTGCAGCACTTCAAAGATATTATGACAGGCAGGGGAGAACATGGGAGCGGCAGGCTTGGGTAAAAGCTCGGTGTATCGCTGGTGATAGGCATTTAGGCGAGAAATTACTCGCTGAGCTACATCCTTGGATTTACAGTCGATGGTTGCCGCGGACTGAAATTAGTGGAATCCGGGCCCTGAAGCGGCAGATCGAACAGAGATCAATTCGTGAAGGAGTTGATTCTGCTGATCTTAAAACAGGTCGTGGTGGAATTCGTGACATCGAGTTTACTATTCAATTCCTACAATTGCTTAACGGAGGCGATGAGCCAGAAGTACGAGTTGGTAATACTATTGAGGCAATTCAACGCTTGGCGGCGACTGGTAGTCTCAATGATCAAGAAAGAGAAATTCTTGAGCGAAACTATCGGCTGTTAAGAACTGTAGAGCATCGACTTCAGATTCTTCATGACAGGCAGACGCATCGTTTGCCAGAAGACGAGCATGATTTTGCTCGTCTCGCAAGTCGGCTCAGGTATGGAAGTCATCCGAATGCGCAAGGTGGACTTCGTAGAGATCTTGAAGAAGCGACACGACTGAATAGGAGAATTCTAGACCACCTTCTTCATGATGCTTTTCCAGGTGAGTCTACACCGACAGCAGAAGTCGACCTGATTCTGGACCCTGATCCACCGAAGGAGCTTGTTGATAATGTACTGAGGCCACGTGGCTTTCGTGATATTCCTCAGGCATACCGGATGGTTACAGCCCTGAGCGAAGAGTCATCGCGTTTTCTATCAAGTCGCCGATGTCGACATTTTTTTGCTGCGATTGTCTCACGATTACTTGATGGTGTGAGTGCGACGCCGGATCCGGATGCAACACTGACTACACTTGTTTCAGTAAGCGATTCACTTGGTGGCAAGGGCATGCTCTGGGAACTTTTAAGTGAGTCACCAGGTGCTCTCGACCTCACGATACGTTTCTGTTCGGCCGCACCTTTTCTGGCTGAACTTCTTATAAAAAACCCGGGAATGATTGATGAATTACAGGACAGTCTCCTTGGTGGCGAAATACCTGTGTTGGAAAATTTAGAGGGTGAATTATGGGAACTTTGTGGCCGGCATACTGCAGATATTCTACCAAGCCTGATGGCATTTAAGGTTTCGAAGCAGTTGCGTATCGGAATTAATGATTTATTGGAGCAGCGGTCACCGCATATGATTGCTGCATCACTATCGGATCTTGCCGACGCTCTCATGCAATTTGTTGTCCATAGCCAGAGTCAGGTTGTGCCTCAGGCAATACGATCAGTTCCCCATGAAGGCAATCTAATAGATGCAATGGGATTTATAGTGCTGGCGATGGGGAAGTTTGGTGGGCGTGAAATGAATTACGCCAGTGACGTTGATGTTATTTTTCTTTACGATGAAGAGGTTGCACGAAGTTGTTTTGGTCGATTCTCTGAGTCCGAATTAGGACTTTTATTTGGCGATGTTGCGCATAGAGTGTTAAAAATCTTTAACCGCTTCACCCCTCAGGGCCGTCTCTATGAAGTCGATTCAAGGCTTCGCCCGGGTGGTCAAAGTGGTCCTATTGTGACTTCTCTAAAGGCTTTCGGCCGATATTTTTCCCCCGAAGGGCCTGCGGTTGTTTGGGAACGGCAAGCGCTTGTGAAGGCTCGTGTTGTGGCTGGTGGGAAAGCTTCTGCCGACCGCGTGAGAGATCTCATAAAACTTGCAATCTACGAGCACAGCTGGAAAAAGGCTGACGTACACGAGATTTATTCAATGAGGCTGCGAATGGAGGAGACTGCAGCAAAAAATAATCTGAAACGGGGTCCAGGCGGCGTCGTTGACATTGAATTTCTGGTGCAAATGCTTCAGTTAATTCACGGTAGAAAAAATTCGAATCTACAGACACCAAGTACACTTCTCGCGCTCGAGGTGCTCGCCGATGTTGGTGTCATAGAAAACGATACTGCGACATCGTTACGAGACGCATACGGTTTATTAAGAAAGATCGAGGGGCGATTGAGACTGCTCGACGTGCGTCTTGGGCATACCTTTCCTGCAGGACATCATGAACGTAATCAGTTAGCGAATTTGCTAGATCGTCATGATGGCCAGATACTTGCCAATGAGGTGTTTCAGACTACACGCATGGTACGTCGTGTCTTTCAAAACATCTTTAGCCAAGCCGAGTCTCATCTGGCCGAAAATGAGGCTGATTAATGGTTTGTGAGAAGCTCAATTGCGAGGAAGCCAGCGAATACTAGAATGCTGAAAATAATGGTGATTACTTCAAGGTATTTGTCGAGAATATCTCGTGCTTGTTTCCCAAATATTCTCATGACCGTAGCGACCAAAAAGAAGCGTGCTCCTCGTCCAATTGATGAGGCAAGTATGAGTGTGGTCAGCGGTACTGAGCAGACGCCAGCGGCTATTGTAAATATTTTGAACGGTATTGGCGTGAATGCTGACAAGATGAGCCAGAGGAAGGCGTTTTGCTGATAGAGAGTTTCTACATATTCAAACTTTTGTGCAGTGAATCCTGGAATATTACGATAAAAAAATGTATCAACGAATTGCCATAACCCCCAGCCAATCGCCCAGCCTACAATGGCCCCTAGAACACTCGCTATCACTGAGATGGTCGCAAAACGATAGCTTTTGCGAGGCTCCCCAACGGA
>JABHNP010000348.1 GCA_018694455.1 Planctomycetaceae bacterium
GAGAGTGCCGGTATCGCTGCCGCTCAGGCGTTCGATAATGATAAGGACGTTCAGGCGATCGACGTCAAACAACTCCAAAAACGTCTTATTAAGCACGGTCAGGTGCTCGAATGGGACGGAAAAGGCTACGGCAGGTATCGTTCCAGAGCCAACAGTAACTTCCCTCCGCATATCATCTATCGTTGGCAGAATCATCCAGAGGAATATCCCAAATCGATACCCAAACCAAGGCGAGAAATACCCATCCTCATGGACGATATCCATGCCCAACGTGTTGGTGACTGGGAGGAGCTCAGCAAGCATGGTTTCTGCGTGAATCAGGGCAACCTTAACGACAAAGGAACAGGTAAGGGCGAGAAATCCGTCATCTTCAAACCGATCATTCGGCGCAGCGGTCTTTATGAAGTCAAAATCGCCTTCCCGCGACGCCCGAAAAACACCAAGCATGCCCCGATACTCATCCACCATGCCGATGGCGAAGACACCGTGCTTGTTGATCAGACCCAAGAAAAACTTAGGGGTTTCATGAATATGTTTTCATCTATTGGTACATACCGTTTCGAGGCCGACGGACATTCCGCCGTCACCTTCCAGACCCAGGGGACTGAAGACGGTCTCGTTGTGGTCGATGGCGTCCAATTTGTGCCGGCTTGGGAGGAAGCGGATACAGGGATAGCCGAGAAAGCGAAGGTGGAAAAACCAGTCAAAGGGAGCGCTCAGACTTCAGGAAACAAGCCATGGATCAAAGCCTTTTTCGAGAAGAACCCATCTGCCGACACGAATGAAGACGGCACCCTGACTTTGGAGGAAGTGAGCCACTTTAAGGAGTCTCGGAAAACTAATCCCTAACCGTTTTCAGGGGTGCTTGCGTCATCGTTGTTCCGCCTCTAATCTAAAGTTCTCATGATGAAACGCATACCACTTTTCGCCTTATTCATTGCAGTCACGATTGCAGCCTCCTCCCATGCAGCCAACCGGCCCAATCTGGTCTTCATCATCGCGGACGACTGCACCTACCTGGACATGGGCGTCTACGGCGGGCAGGCCAAGACACCTGCGCTCGACCAACTCGCCAGCGAGGGCATGCAGTTCTCACGCTGTTTCCAGGCCGCGCCGATGTGCTCACCCACGCGGCACAATATCTATACCGGTATCTACCCGGTAAAATCCGGTGCCTGGCCCAACCACACCCGGGTCTATCCAGGCACGAAATCAATCGGCCACTATCTCGGCGAGGCTGGCTACCGGGTGGCTTTGTCAGGCAAAACTCATATCGGTCCCAAAGCTTCCTTCCCGTTCGAGTATTCCAAAGAGTTCCGGTCTGCAGATCCTTCAGCAGAAGATCCCTATCCGACACTCGAAGAACTCTTTACCGACTCCAAGAAAGGCTGCACGCCGTTCTGCCTGTTTGCCTGTTCCAACGAACCACATACGCCTTATGACAAAGGGGAAGCCTCAGCCTACGATTCTGCCAAACTCACACTGCCACCGACATTTGTGGACACTCCCAATACCCGGCAGGAATATGCTAAGTACCTCGCGGAGATCACCTACTTTGATTCCCAATGCGGCGCTCTACTTAACTTGCTCGACAAGCACGATCTGGCTAAAGACACCCTCGTCATGGTGGTCTCCGAACAGGGCTCCGGCTTTCCTTTTGCGAAATGGACCTGTTATGAGTTGGGACTCACTTCCGCCATGATTGTACGTTGGCCCGGTACGATAGCGGCCGGCTCCAAGTCAAACGCTCTGGTTGAATACGTCGACGTCACGCCCACCTTCCTCGACGCCGCCGAGTTGGAAACTCCCGACACAATGGACGGCCGCTCGTTCTTGCCTGTCCTCACAGGTACAAGTGTGGAACACAAGCAATACACTTTTGGCGTACAGACGACCCGCGGCATTGGGCAAGGTTCGGAGAACTTCGGCGTGCGGTCTGCCGGGACCAAAACCCATCGTTATATCCGCAACCTCAACCCTACCGAAACATTCAAGAACTTCGTCACCCGACCTGGTGGTGACAAGGCCGATTTCTGGATGTCCTGGATCGAAAAGGCAAAGGCTGGCGACGCCCACGCCCGTGCCATGACCGAGAAATACCAGCACCGTCCCGCCGAGGAACTCTACGATGTGGAGCATGATCCCCATTGCCGCAATAACCTGATCGATGATCCGAAATTCGCTCAACTCAAGGAAGACTTGTCCACTCGCCTCGATACCTGGATGGAATCACAAGGGGACGAGGGGGCTGTCACAGAAGCTCTAGCTCTTACCCGCAAATCCAAATTCAAAGAGAACATCCGGCCAACTCAATAGCCTCGGTCATTCGCCGTGTACGAAGGGCTGTCCTTTGTACGTTTACCGGCAAGTACCCGCAAGCATGGTCGGATTCACCAATTACCCGTTTGTCGGAAAGCCTAGCGGCAGCGAGCGGCATTTTGTCATCTCTAGTATCTTTGCCGGCATGCGACAGAAACAATAGATTTATTTCACTTAAGGAAATGCGTATGATTTTGAAAACGCCCTTCCTTGTGGCAGGTTGTGTTTTCCTGAATTTCTTATCAGTGATTACACAGTCTTTCGAGACGTTTGGGTCGGAATGCTCAAATCTTTTCGTCCCAACTGCTTTCAAAACATAACATGCAGATATCTTCAAACTTCGGGCGTATCCTTAGTGCCACATAGACCATTTCCATTACTTACCGAAGGCAATCATGTCTATTCTCGATCAATTCTTAATGAAGGATGAAGTCACCGTAGTTACAGGTGCTGGTGGTGGACTCGGAAGTGAACTTGTAAAGATCCTAGCTGCTGCCGAGGCAACTGTTGTCCTGGTTGATCAGAACATCCATCCAATCCAAACGCTTGCAGAAAACCTTCAACAACAGGGCGGCCAGGCAACTGCTTATGAATGTGATGTCACTGATCCTGAAGCAATTCAACGACTGATTACCACAATTGACAATGATCACGGACGCCTTGATGTGCTGGTGAATAGTGCTGGCATCCTCGGTGCAGACAACCCCATGTTTGAAGTTCAAGCCTCTGACTGGGACGCCGTAATGAACGTCAACTTAAAAGCCACCTGGCAAGTCTCAACATTTGTCGCAGATTATATGATTAAAAATCAAACTGCTGGACGAATCGTCAACATCTCCTCATCACTCGGCGGTCGATCTCAACTAAAGCGTATCCACTACGCGACCTCGAAGGCCGGAGTGGAACACTTGACTCGAAACATGGCGATGGAATTAGTCAAAAGCAATATTCGTGTAAATTGCTTGGCACCTGGATGGCTGGCAACACCGATGGTTCAAGACATCTTAAATGGCCCTCAAGGAGCTCACTGGCGAAAGGCGATTCCAATGGGAAGGGCAGCGGAACCTGAGGAACTTACTGGATCACTCCTCCTCCTAGCTTCAAAAGCCTCCAGCTATATGACAGGAAGTGTTCTCCGAGTGGATGGCGGCTATGCCTATCGAGGCATTGAATGTGATGAGTAAACCCCTCAGCATTTCCACTCTTTTCCAGTGAAGTGCTTCTTCACTTGCCATCACACCTCATATCAAAACTATGCCAGAGCAACTATGCCAGAGCAAATACAAATCGTTCCGTACATCATGAGGTTTGCCCTTCAAATCATTTCCAATGAATAGAAGCCAAACAGCTACTCCGCATCCCTAGGGTCTCGAAGAGCAGAAAAGGACCCTTTCAATAAAAATGGCAGGGAGAATCCGATAGAACACAACATAACCGTAACAACCATGAAGGCTAAATCCGTCTCCGCGAGGAAAAATCCTCCTACTACTGAAAGTGCGAGAACCGTTAGAAAATAAACGAACTGAATAATTCGCTTGATTGCGGCGAGAACTAAAAAGTTAATATCCTCTGGCCTCACATCACTCATAGGATCGTATTCGTCTAGCATATATTTTCCGGCAAAGCTTTACCTGACAACTTACCCCATTTGCGATTACTGTACTGACGCATTCAATCTTCGTATAGAGTTTAAATTCACGACTTCGACAATCCCACCTCGGCCCAACGATTGACTAAAACCGAGCAATAGTATCAAAAAATCGACAATGAATCGGAAATGGTGTTAAAAAAATAATATCGAACGCTTGGTAATTTCTTAGAATGTCTTGAATGATTGATTTCCTGAGTGAAAACATTGGTTTCCGACGCGACCTTCATCCTGCTGTGTTAGCAGGTGTTGCGATTATGGTGCTCGCTTTCATATCTTTGGTTATCTACCGATGTACACAGGAATTCTTAGATCGCCGGGAGCTCTTGATTGACATTCTAGAACACAAGATTCGAACAATTGCAACCACCTCAGACATTGGAAATTCTGTTACCAACTATCGATGGTGGATAAGCAGTAAAACATTTGGTTCTGCATTTGTTCCATTGAGTGTCTTTAAAAAACTAAGTAGCGGAAGGTACTACCGAGTGAAGGCCAGCACAATTCATGGCCTTCGACTCTACTCCGTCCTTCAAGAAGTCACAAAAGAGGACTGGCTTGAGGCCAACGCAAGCCCCTTCCAAAAAAAACTCGCTATATTCCAGACAAAAAAGAAGCCTGAAATATCAATCAATGATATCGATCTACAGAAGAGCTTCGAAGGAATGGGTAACGGTCCCCATGACTACCAAAAGCAATCCACCTCATAGGCCATGCCATCGATGAGGCTGCGTTCGCAGCGATCCACACAACGAAAACAACTATTGCCCTTCTGGCTCATTCCATTCCTGAACAGTATGTGATGCGTGAATATGTCGTGCAGTTGCATGATCCATTACACCGCACCAAGAGAAACCAACACCCTCCAAAGGCACCTGCCCTGACTCTCATTTCCATAGCTTGCTGCCGTCCGCACACACCGGGGCATGTTTCCAATGAGACTTTGTAAAATATGCTGTAACTACCGTCGGTCACCAACTAAACAGTAAAAGCTTTCGTCTGAAGGAAATCAAAAAATGAATTTGTTTATCTTTGCGCAACAGTATCAAAGTAGTCCTAATCCCATTGCAGTACTACTATACCTCGTCATAGTATTTGCAATCATTGCCTCTTGGTGGAGAATTTTTACGAAGGGGGGTCAACCGGGATGGGGTTCTCTCATACCTATTTATAATCTTTATCTTATTCTAAAGATTGTTGGTCGTCCTTGGTGGTTCCTTCTACTTTTACTAATACCAGTTGTGAATGTAATTGTTGCGATATTGATAACAAATGACCTCTCAAAGAGTTTCGGGAGAGGCCTGCCTTTCACATTAGGGCTCATCTTCCTTCCATTTATTTTCTACCCTATTCTCGCGTGGTCCGAGGCAACATACCAAGGCCCTTCGGCAAGTTGACAATGCAGACTTTGCGCCAAGAACAAAAAAACCAAAGTACTGCAACCTCTATCGAGCACTTTATCTTGACTCTTTCCAGTTGTTCTTTGGGCTACGAAAAACCCGCCAGCAGGAAAACCATATAACCTGCTGACGGGCCCACACAAAAGAGTTCCTGTAAAACTTTTTTAGTCGTCTTCTTTCTGTGTCAATACTTTAGTTTTTGCAACACCCCGCCAAGCACGCGAAAGGCAGAGCATTCTTGGCGGGGCATCTGTTGCGGAAGTTACAGACAATACGCCACGAAAAATGTCGTTGTTCACCCTAATCGCGTACTATCCAAAAAGCGCATTACCGCAACACACTACCTTATGCACGGGCCGGTGATACTATTTAGCCAGAAAGCGCACGAAGAAAAATACTTCCTGACACTAGGCACACCAGAACACTGCTCTGATCCAAAGAAAAACCGCTTACTATCTTGTTTTGCCCAGCACTTTGGCTTTGCTCCTACAACACTCACTGGCCAAGCGTAGCTTTTGCATCATTGCGTGTAGTTGCGAGCACTTACAGGCTCAGAAGAATCAATCACACGCAACAAATGATCA
>JABHNP010000298.1 GCA_018694455.1 Planctomycetaceae bacterium
CCCGCCTGTTTGCTGTGGGGCCGACGATCCAATATTGTAAACACCCCAATAGATCAACTCAATTGCGTGCTCTTGCCGTTCACCAAACCATCGACCAAGCCTTAGATCTAACCCTCCTGGCCAACTTGCTGAAGCTGAGCGTGTGGAAACTGCAAGCCCTCCGGGTCCTGTTGAAGTAGTGCCGTCTGGAAGTGAACGTGTCATCACAAGACCACTTGCACTCGCAAACCATCGCGGCCAACATTGCTTCTGAGGTAATCCAATGCACGAAGACTCACCTCCGTACCTTTGACACCAACTGTCTGTGTACGAATCACAGTCCTCACCATCAATACCGACAAAAAGCGTCGGTCCTGTAAGTTCTTCTGAAATCAAAATAGGAATCTCGACTAATTGTCCTGACTGGTCGAGAACATAGTCATTGGCATGCAGCCATGAAGTTTCCCAAATTAAACTTAAGAGTAAGAACGTAAGCAATTTTTGGTATACTGGTGTCGCTGAATTATTTTTAACAACTGGCTGGCTCACCAAACCTAGATTTTTTTTCCTACGACACAGCCCTGCATAAACAGCTGTAACCTGATCTGAAAAACAGATGGTCACCAAGACGACTGAACGAGTTTCGAGTGGAGGCACGAGCGGTATCGCAGACAGAGTATGGAATGTACGGCACATTTGTTTCACAGAGCGTTCAAAAAAGCTCATTAAAACGCAACGTCGGTTTCGTAGGGCAACTGCGAAATCCTCTACCTAAAACAACCACCTTCCCTGAATTGCCGAGATATTTTCATGGGAGTCGTTAAAAAAACGAGTCAACGCCTCACACGCCTCCAAGCACTTCAATGGCTTGAGAGAAGATCAAACTTTGAGCAGATACCGACAAAACTCGAAAAAAAAACAATATTCACGCTATCCCGAATGGCTGCTTTACTCAAAGCATTAGGTAACCCACAGCGTCAGTTTCCTTCAGCACATCTTGCCGGTACAAAGGGCAAGGGATCAACCGCCGCCATGCTAGCCGCGATCGTACAATCTGCTGGCTATCGTGTTGGGTGTTATCTTTCTCCTCACGTTGACAGGATCGAGGAGCGAATTTCTATAGCAGGCAGACAAATCTCAACAGCTGACCTACTTGTCGCTTTCCGCAGGATAATGCCTGTCGTTGAACGACTTGACCAACTTGCATTGCGCAAGAATACAACAGGACCGACTTGGTTCGAAGTGCTCACTGCTATCGCGTTTATTCACTTTGAACAAAAAGGTATTGACCTTGCAGTAATTGAAACTGGCCTTGGTGGGCGACTTGATGCAACCAACCTGTGCAGTCCTGTCGTCTCATTGATTACAAACATCAGTCTCGACCACACAGATGTCTTGGGAAATACTATCCGTGCAATTGCTATTGAAAAAGCAGGCATCATACGACGTAGTTGCCCTGTCATATCGACTGCTCTTCATCCCGACGCCATGAAAGTTATTAGTAAAAAATCTACAGAAAAGCGAACCAAAAGTTTTTTTCTGAATCGAGACTTTACAGTCCGTTCATTGAAGACAAAGAACCCAAGGAATCCTACTATAAGCAACTGGCATTCGTTCGAAATCCAGGCCCCACCTGAATCCCCCGCAAAAACCTATCGAATAGCAATGGCTGGCATCCATCAAGCAGAAAATGCCGCGGCAGCAATCATGGCTACAAAAGTGCTTGCAGGAAAGGGATTCCAAATAGACAAGCATAATATCGCCACCGGTCTTCGGAAGACTCGTCTTCCTGCTCGTATTGAATGGATTTCATACGTACCACCTATTATTCTTGATGCGGCACACAACGTTGCTTCAATGGATTCTTTAGTGAAAACATTATCCGACCAAGACAGCCAGCCAAAAAAAAGAATTCTTATTTTTGCGGCAAGCGCTGATAAAGAACTTACAGCGATGCTACGAATAAGCACAACCTATTTCACGGATATCGTACTCACACGATATGCCACAAATCCACGAGCTGCTACCATTACAAGATTGCGTGAGGCGGCGAAAAAAGGTGGTTGGCAAGAGCCTCATGTTGCAGTTTCGCCTACGGAGGCTGTGCTCGTCGGCAAGCGGCTAGCTGGAAAAACAGGCTTACTATGCGTAGCAGGCAGTTTTTTCCTTGCCGCTGAAGTACGTAACGCCTTGGCTTAAATCATCGACGCATTACGCTTAAGGCAACTGCTGGATATTGCCACGAGCTTCCTGCCGATGTTCTTTTGAATGGAATAAGGTGAGTGATCTGCCAAGTACAGGGTCAGCATATTGAGGCAATAGGGTACCCGGGTCAACTATCTCATTAGCCCGACGAGCCCGCCCAAGATCACGTTCCAGCCGCCAAGAAATCCAATTTTCGCGTTGCTGCCTAGTCGGTGAAAACGCAAATCCTGAGTTAGGCCGAACACCCCATGCATCTGTGTCTTGACTTGTACTCAGCCTGTTGAGATGAGAGCCACTAGGCCTTTGATATTGATTCGTTGTCAGTCGAATTGCCCCAGAGCCACTCGAGAGTGCTGTAGTCGTTTGAATAGATGCGTTCCCAAAAGAACGGCTACCTACAATTGTCGCACGACCATAGTCCTGCAGGCACGCAGCGACTACCTCTGATACATTCGCAGTAAATTCATCAATAAGGATGGCAATAGGTACGCCTTCTAAAATTTTTCCTGGAGTTGCTCTCCATTCTTGCTGAATCTGCTTTCTGTCAGAATGACCTCCGGTCCTTGCATTCGTGATTGCTACAACTAATTCATCTTCGAGAAAAAGATCACACACTGAAACACCGGATTCCAGAACACCACCTGCATTACCCCTCAAATCAATGACCAGCCCTTCCATATTCTTATTTCCATCAGCGAGATCGTGCAGTATTTCCGAACACTGATTCCCTGTTTGCTTGCCAAAATAACTTATTCTCAAATAAGCAATGTTTGGCTCACCTTCTAACCACCAATCCCAGGCACCGCTTGAAAAACGGCGATCCCCTCGAATACTTTCGATTGCGATGTTCTGCCTACGAATGGTGATATCTTGAAAAACGAGTGAATCAGTATCGCTTGCACGCGCTTTTCTGACACGAAGATTAACAGCACTGCCAACCTCTCCACGAAACTGAGCCACTATCTCAGATAAAG
>JABHNP010000193.1 GCA_018694455.1 Planctomycetaceae bacterium
GCGGGTCCCGCTTACCCCAGAGATTGCTACACCACTTTATGCTGGACTCTCTACCGATACTGGAGGATTCCGCTTTCCGTCAGCTAGCGGTGAGACTTTTCGTGTCGCTGCCCGTCTCGTTGATGCTGGTGCTAGTCCATCATTCATATATAGGGAACTCTTTGAGCAAGACACTCTCTCACGACTGCATCTTGTTGGACGAACGCTTGCAGGAGCACGAACCTTTAATGAGGGGACCTGTATTCTGTCAACAGTTCGTCAATCAGATATCAAAGAGGTCAGTGCCTCGCCAGCTGACACTGAAGATCTCATCAATCTGACTCTTGCAGTAAAGGGTACGCAGGTTGCAGCAATTATGATTGAGCAGCCAGATAAGAGGGTGAAGTTGAGCTTTCGAAGTCGCGGTGCTGCCGATTGCAGTGCTCTCGCAGGGCACTTTGGTGGCGGAGGTCATAAAGCAGCAGCAGGAGCAATTGTCACGGGGTCGTTTGACGACGTTGAAAAACAGGTGACTGAGGCTGTTGACGCCGCGTGGCATGCCGTCGAGTCAGAATAGTCAAAGTTTCCTAGATGTGATTCGAGATGTTCGGTTGATACTAGAAAATGTTTTTCTGATAACAAGAATGCTTTCCGTCGCAGCCTCCTTGAGCAATATAAAATACTCAATAAAAACAGGATTTAAAAAGAGATAGAGTAAGGTTCTTTTGTCTCGTGTCATGGTTATGTTTGTAGAATCCGATTGAGACGATACGTAATTTCAATGTCATCGCAATTATTGAAGTGAATGTACTCTGCCATCACAGCAAAGCTGTTTTGTAGGTGCCCGATGTAACTGGAGGTCAGATTGTGACTGAGCAATTAGGCGAAGAGCTACCTGTCCAGGAGACGAGACGGCGAAGCTTCCTTACGGGAGCACTAGCAGTTCTGTGTGGAGGGCTCGCCACACTCCCGCCTGTTGTTGCAGCGGTTTGGGCTTTTCTGGATCCTTTACGGAGGTCATCAGGTGCAGCGACGTTCCTTCCTCTCACTGATCTGACCAACGTTCCTGCAGACGGACAGCCTCGGCAGTTTCCGGTCATTGCTGATCGAGTCGACGCCTGGACAGGTTTTCAAGCTGAACCAATTGGTGCCGTGTACGTGAAAAGAGACGAGGGTGCTGACCGTGTCGAGGTTCTCTCGGCAACATGTCCCCATGCAGGCTGTTTCGTTGAATTAGATAAAGCAGCAGGTTGTTTTCGGTGTCCATGCCATAACAGTAGCTTTACTCTTGAAGGTGGTATCGTTGCACCAAGTCCAAGTCCTCGGTCAATGGACAGTCTTGAGTGTCAGGTGAGCAAAGCGGGTGCGGTATCTGTCAAATGGCAGAATTTCTATACAGGTATTGAAGACAAGGTGGCGCGAAAATGAGAGACGCCTCTGGACATAGTGAAACGTCTGGTACTCAAAAAGTAGTGGGCGGCAGTTGGATCAGTAATTGGCTTGATAGTCGAACAGGGTATAGAGCCCTTGTTCAGAGTGCGTTGTATGAACGTGTTCCAGGCGGTGCTCGTTGGCGATATGTGTGGGGAAGCACTCTCGTCTTTGCTTTCATGACGCAAGTCATTACTGGCTTAGTACTCTGGGCGAGTTATTCAGCGAGCGCTCAGACTGCTTGGGAAAGCGTCTATTACATTCAGTATGAAATGACAGGAGGCTGGCTTCTTCGAGGTATTCATCATGTGATGGCTCAGGCTATGGTCGTACTGCTCGCGCTTCATGTGATGCAGGTTGTGATTGATGGTGCGTATAGAGCTCCCCGGGAAGTAAATTTCTGGCTAGGGTTAGTGTTAATGATGCTGGTTCTCGGCATGGCCCTGACTGGGTACCTTTTGCCATGGGACCAAAAAGGGTATTGGGCGACTCGAGTTGCCACAAATTTAGCGGGCCTGGTGCCACTCGTTGGTCCATCGATGCAACAACTCGTTGTTGGTGGCCCTGACTATGGGCACCATACACTGACGCGGTTCTTTGCACTGCATGCTGGGTTCTTGCCTGCAACTCTGGTTGTCTTCCTCGTCTTGCATTTAACGTTATTTCGAAAGCATGGTCTCCATGCCAAGCAGCCAATCACAAAGCCTGATGCAATGTTTTGGCCAGATCAGGTGCTCAAGGATGCAGTAGCAATGCTTGCTGTGATGGCTGTTGTTCTTGGTGTGATTCTAATGCCGGCTTTGCGTGCAATTCTTGCTGGGGAGCCAATCGTACCTGGGCATTTGGGTGCAGAGCTTGGCGCACCGGCTGATCCATCCGAGCCGTACGCCGCCGCTCGACCGGAATGGTATTTTCTTTTTCTGTTTCAGTTCCTCAAGGTTTTTGAGGGTTGGGGAGCGACGGGTGAATTTCTTGGTGCTATCGTAGTGCCC
>JABHNP010000302.1 GCA_018694455.1 Planctomycetaceae bacterium
GGGTCAAGTGGAGTGTTATCTCGATCAGACACAATAAACAATATCGAAATTAACTGGCTCTATGCTCCAGAGACTCGCCCGGAGTTTCATCAGGGAAATAAACGTGTCAATTGGATGTGGTTAGCAGGATTTAGATTTTTTCAACTTGAGGACCAGCTGAGTTTGGGTGTGACATCTCCAGCCTTTGATCTTGATACAGCGACAAATAATAATTTGTTTGGCGGGCAGTTCGGCGGGCGGTTTGACTGGGAGATTGCGCCACGAATGAGGTTTGTCGTTGTGCCAAAGTTTCTTCTTGCTGGAAATGCTAGTAGCAATAGAGCCACACAGACCAATGGAGCGACAACCGATGTTCGCTCCACAGTCGACGTGTTTTCATGGCTGGGGTCTGTCGACACTTCGATAGCCATCGATCTTTCTGATCGATGGAGCCTGTGGCTGGGTTACCGGGTTGTTGGTGTTGGGAATATTGCACAGGCTGACGGGCAGTGGCCATCGGGTTTGCCTGCAACGTCAGCCAGCCTGGGAGGGATTGCGACCGGCTCCGAATCAATTATACACGGTGCATTTGCTGGCTTTGAGAGCCACTACTGATGGCTTAATGCACAAACAGGAAAAGCATACAACTCTTTTTTCTGCGGTCGAAGCTATGCTTCCTGTTTTAAGTTTATGTCCACGTTCAACAGTGTTACGCAGCTAAAGTTAGCATGAAGTGTTTGGTATGAACGTCTTGCAGGCTGAGGTAATGCGAACAAGAAATTGTTCGGCTCATGAAAGAGGCGCTCCTCGATACACGTCATCATAATTGAGAAAGCAATTACAAGAATTTTAAAATTGAAATTTAGATAGAGCTGGCGACAGGATTTATCGGAACTGTATGTTTCCGGATTTTCATTTCATGCAAAATCGCAGCATTAAAGTTGAACTGGATTACGTACAGAATTCACGGCTAGTCTGAAAACAATTTTATCCTTGCATCAAAAATTGATGCAGTTGTGTCTGACTAATGAATTGTCTTAACCGCCGCAATAGTCGATAGCCCTTGCTATTTCACTTTTTAGATTTTGTCGGCTAATGATTCTGTCGATAAATCCATGCTCAAGTAAAAATTCACTCGTTTGAAATTCTTCAGGGAGCTCAACACGGATCGTTGCTTTAATGGTTCTCGGACCAGCGAAGCCAATCAAAGCCCTTGGCTCTGCGAACACAAGGTCGCCGAGGGAAGCAAAACTTGCAGCCACTCCACCCATTGTTGGATTCGTGAGTACAGAGATGAAGAATCCTCCAGACTCCGAATAACGAGCTAGTGCAGCTGACACCTTTGCCATTTGCATTAGAGATAAAATTCCTTCATGCATCCTTGCTCCACCACCCGAGGCACTAATTATTATCAGTGGTAGTGAGTCCGTGGTTGCGCGTTCAACGAGTCTCGTGAGTCGTTCGCCTACAACACTCCCCATACTACCCATGATAAATGAAGAGTCCGTGACGCCACAGGCGACGCGTCGAGCACGAATCATTCCTGTTCCGGTGAGAGCTGCGTCAGATAAGCCTGTTCTTTTTTGTTCTGATATGATTCGGTCCGCATACGGTTTTTTATCACTGAAACTGAGTGGGTCAGTGGGCAGTAATCCACCGTCCCACTCTTCGAAGGTGCCCGGATCGAAAAGTTGTTCAATTCGTTGCTTTGCCGAAACGTACCAATGAAAGCCGCATTGCGGGCAGACATTCAGCATTTGTTCAGCTTCTTTGCGATATATTGTTGAACCGCACCCATTGCATTTGAGCCACAATCCTTCAGGCACGCCTCTCTTCAGCCGTGGGCCTGGCATCCGTGGGCCTTCTATCACTGAGGGTTGCTCTGAAGCCTCTTCTTGTTGATTTCGAAAGCCCGACTCAGTGTTGGGATTTTGGTCACTTTTTGTGGACTGCTTCTGCGTCATTCTTGTTTTCCGAATTCGATTACGTTACCCCCAGCTTTTGTGGAGTCAATAAGGCCGGGGCTTGAGGGAAACCAATAATCAATAGATTACCAATCGTGGTGATTAGATGGCTACCATAATTGTTAGGTTACGAGTGTCACTTCGGTTTTTGCGCTAAATATTCAAGTTCTTGCAGTGCATTGGCATAATTCTCTTGCTGGAGAACCGCACTGCCCGCGACAATTAGATCTGCTCCAGCTTGCGATACAGAGGCAATGGTTTCGGTTGAAATTCCACCATCTACACCGATATAAAAGTTCTGGTCCTGAGAAGCCCGCAAGTCACTGAGTAAGCGTATTTTATCAAGCGCTGATGGTTGAAACGCTTGTCCACCAAATCCTGGCTCGACACTCATCACAAGGACACCGGCACAGTGGCTAAGGAGTGATTCGACATCTGAGACTGGCGTGTTAGGGCTTATAGCAAGATGAGCCCGACAACCCGTGCTGGAAATAGTTGCCAAAGTCTCTTTCGGTCTAATGAGTCCTTCTATATGGACTGTAATAATATCAGCACCAGTAGTAGCATAGTCAATTGCTGATTCATCTTGGTTTTCGACCATCATGTGAACTTCAATAGGCACAGTAGCTGCGCGACGAACAGCTTCAACAACTACCTTGCCATATGTAAGTTGAGGAACAAACTGACCATCCATGACATCGAGATGCAGTGCTTTTGCCCCAGCTTGTTCAAGCTTTTTTATTTCGTCGGCGAGGTGACCAAAGTCACACAACAGAAGAGCTGGAAGAATAACAGGGGTGTCAGGAATAAGTGGTGCCGTTCCAGGAGGAATTGATGAGTGCATAGACTCTCTCACTATAGTTTTGCGTCGAATGTAATTGATTTCCTACAGATTATAATATTACCACTTTGGTGAATTGGCGGTTACAGGTCCGGGTAAGTGCTTTTGATGGCATGTGGTGTGGCAGGGTGAACTACCAAGAATCCGTATAATTGAATACGTGATAGTCGATTTAGTGTTTTCCAGCAGCCTGAGTATTTCAGTTTTGCGAATCCGAGGAGCGGGAAGTAACCTTTGATAAGGTCAGTGAGTATTCAAGCATAGCGGCGGTCAATTACCTTAAGAGAGAGGCAAATATGTCTTCGGCTTCGCAGAAATTTATTTTGTGCGTATGTATGTTTTTTGTCTTCATCAATTCGGCTTACAGTGAGGAGCTTGTAGATGTACTTCTCACAGGTCCAGAAAAAGCCGCAGTCGGTGCCAGCGTTGCATTTGAAGTTGAACTTGTGAATCGCTCTGGTAAGCAGTTGTCGCAACTTCGAGTTATTGATTATTTTGATAAAGGGCTTAAGCATCCTGTTTCTGCCAGCCCTATTGAGCAATCTGGAACAATCATTCTTGCTGCAGGAACATCTCGCCGGTTGACACTCGAGTTTCAGGTTATTGAATTAGGTCGGCAGTGTCACAGAGTTGAAATACTTGATCAGGCCAATACTACCGTGGGCTCGGGAACAGCATGCGTAGAAGCTGTTCCACCGAATTCTCCAGCAGCGGGTGGAACTAGCCAGACAGGAGGAGCCAATAGTCGGACATCTCCAACCAAA
>JABHNP010000304.1 GCA_018694455.1 Planctomycetaceae bacterium
CAGGTCGTTGGCGACTACGAATAATTCTTGGCGAGATCAGGCTTGCCGATTGGTCGTTGTCAGGCTGTTCGGCAAGCCTTTCTTTTTTTCGGCTTGGCGAACATTATCCATACATCATTGAAATAGAGAGACAGAATGAGATTATTAATGGCAGTCGTAGTGTGTACTTCAATTACTGTGCTTGCGGGCTGCAGCCGTGAAGTCCGGTCAACCGTAACGGGCAAAGTAGACTATGACGGACAAACGCTGAATTCCGGATACATCACGTTTCAGGTGAACTATCTGGTGACGAAAGGTGCTGAGATTGCGAGTGACGGGAGTTACGTGGTAGATGGCCTTCCCTTCGGTTCTGCTGCTGTGTCCATCTATGTTGATGAGCCACCACCACCAACACCTGAAGGCATAACACCAACAGCGATTACGGGGACCTACGAGGAAAACCCAGTGCTGATTCCAAGGAAATATGATTCACTGGAAACGTCTGGGATTACTGTAGAAGTTGCGATGCCAGAACAGACATTTGATATTCACCTTGCCAAGCCAGAGAAGAGCAGGCGGAAGTAGTCGACGTTATCGTTAAATATTTCAGTGAGTAATGTGTTTGTATGCCAGCGTCTCTGTTCGCCGTTCGTTGCACTGGAAGAGATGTTCAATTCTTTTTCGTGCTCATGCTTTTTCTTTCAGCAGTTCGCTGCTATGCGCACGATCATGCATCGGCTCATGGTCTTGTCGGGTTGCGTCCAATTCCTGCTGATTTGGCTGGTACTCGACACAATCATGGTGGGTCGTGGGAAGGTCTGCCTACCTTTGACGCACAGAAAGGGAACTACCCTTTTGTTGCCAAACACATTGATGTTCTTTTTGGCGATGTGCCGAACGGCGACTTTCAGACTAAGAAGGTTTTCTTTGAGTACTACTGGGGGCTGACTTCAGAACGCGATACTCTTGATCCAGAAAAAAATCTTTTAATCCGCACCATTCGGAAGTGGGAACAAAAAGGTGACGACGTTCTCCATATCCTGATTTGTCGAGAAGCGAGGCTTGCTGTCGACCGTGGCTATCCGCAGGCAAAACTCGGCCCTTTCAATGAGGATGGTAGGATCCTATCAGCTGTAGATGTAAGAGATATTCGTCAACTTTTTCGAGACGCGTACCGAAGGAAGTTCATTCGGTACGACAACTACGAACTCATTATGATGGTCGAAGATCCAGTATTCTTTGCAACGAATAAAGATGCTCAGGATGTTATTCGCTTGTGCGAAGGTGTTGCCTATGAGGCCCATCAATTTAATCGGCACTGGCCACTCGAGGGCGGCTGGTCAAACCCCGATCGGGTTGCGAAGGGTGCACAATGGACTCTTGAGCAAGGGCTTGAATATATTTTTTATTATGGGCCGGTCATCTGGGAGCCGTCGGAGCACTACCGTCCGTTTATTGAGCGAGAATGGCTTAAAACCTATTGGCAGCGGGGGCTTCCAAAACAGCATCCAAAGATGCACTATTATTTAAATACGTTTCCCCACCATACGGGACGTGGTCGCCCAGTGGGGCCAGAGAACGACCCGCATTCAATTCTTGGTTTTGCAAAGTGGCTTATCCAAGAAGTGAAGGATTCGGCTCAATCAAAGTGATTTCTCAGTAGCATTGTGATCACATAGACTCTGTTTTTATGAAAGCATTGCTTCCCGTTGCTACCGGTAATGAAGAAATAGAATTCTGTGCACTAGTCGACGTCCTGCGTCGAGCAGATGTTGATGTCACTGTGGTCAGTGTTGAATCGCTCGACACAGTGGTGTTGCAAAAAGGGCTCCGAATTGTGCCAGATGCGAACCTCGAGCAGGTCTCTGACGAGACGTGGGACGCGATTGTGATGGCAGGCGGTGTGCCTGGCGCGATGAATCTGGCTGCATCAGAGTTGCTGAAGGCGGTCATTCAGCGACATCATGCCGACGGAGGTCTTCTTGGTGCAATCTGCCTTTCTCCTGCGTTGGTATTGAAGCCAGCTGGCGTTCTTGAGCACGTCAAGAAGGTGACGGGAAATCCACTGGTAATCAAAACCCCAGATCAGGTGTGGCCGGCCGATGCTTTTACAAAGTTGCTCGGCGACGTATTTGATCCGAAGCTCCGGGTCTGTGTGGATCGAGAGAGTAATATCGTGACATCACAGACGCCAGGAACAGCTATTGAATATGCATTGGCAATAGTTGAACTGCTTCGAGGTAAAAGGGTGGCGAGTGAAATATCTGACTATTTTCTTGTGAAGACGTAATGCCCACATTGTGAGACAATAGTTAGAGAGAGCACAGTTAGAAGTATCTGGTTTCAGAATCGTAGGGGAGCAAAAATGACCTGTTCAAATCGGTGTTATGTGCTGATTTTTTTGTTGGCTTGTTTGAGTGCCAATGAAATCAACGCAGCTGAACGCCCAAATATTCTTTTCATTTTTAGTGATGACCAAAATTTCAACACGCTGTCATGTTATCCCGAGTCACCGGATTGGGTACAGACACCCAACATTGATGCACTCGCGAAGCACGGAGTGCGCTTTGAACGAACCTATCTGGGCGCATGGTGCATGCCGTCACGTGCAAGCTTTCTGACGGGGAGGCTGCAGCACGGGGTGCAATCAATGCGGATGGAAGGGAAATATCCTGGAAGTACGTATGATCCAACACAGTGTCGGTTCTGGCCTTCTGTTTTTCGAGCCAGTGGATATCACACAGCACACATTGGGAAGTGGCACACAGGTGTTGATACAGGTAATGAACGAGACTGGGATCACCAGATTGTCTGGAATCGACCGGCTCATCCTGAGAACGCGGGGCATTACTTTTATGACCAGATCGTGACGTTCAACGGAGAAGATCGTCGGGTTGAGGGCTATTCGACAGATAACTATACCGACTGGGCTGTTGACTACATCAAGGGCCAGCAGCGCGACACTGAAAAGCCGTGGTACTTATGGCTCTGCTACGGAGCAATTCATGGTCCAACCACACCGGCGAAACGTCACGAAGGTAATTTGAATGGAGAAAAAGTCGATGTCCCGGTGGACATCTTCGGCCCCTGGCCTGATAAGCCACAGTACCTTGAAAAAACACGTTCCTGGCAGGAGGGGCCTGACGGGAAGCCATACCGGCGAAAGAAAAAGTTGAAAGCAAGTAACTTCAATACAAATACAGCAGGACAGAATTACCAAGACTGGGTTGAGCAGTACAACGAATGTGTCATGGCGATTGATGAAGGAGTCGGTCGTTTAATAGCTACACTTCGTCAGACGGGGCAGCTTGAAAATACGCTTATCGTGTACGCGGCTGACCAAGGTTTTGCCTTAGGTCAGCATGGGCTGAATAGCAAAGTCGCGCCCTATGACGCTGCAGTGGCCTCTCCGCTGATCATCTCACATCCCGCAACGCTGCCGCAGGGGCAGGTGTGTTCGCATCCTGTGAACGCCCCAGATATTGTTCGGTTTTTCTGTTCAACGGCTGGTGTCGAAATTCCGTGGCGAACTGATGGCCGTGATATTCGTCCGCTACTTCAAAGTCCAGAGTCGGCTCAGTGGACTCAACCGATGATCATGACGCATACAGGGCGAAAGTATGGGGCCGACACTGATTCACAGCCGGATAAGGCGGACCTCTATCAGGTGGGAAATATTCCTTGGTATGTCATGCTACGTGATGGCAAGTACAAGTACGTGCGATATCTCGTCGAGGGAGAAGTTGAAGAGATTTATGATCTTGACGCTGATCCGGAAGAATTAACAAATCTTGCAACGAGAAAAGATGCTCAAAAACTGCTGGGAACGTTTCGGCAAAAAGCAATTGATGAGCTGCGTCGAACACACGCTGGATTTGTCGATACCATGCCGAAAACAGCAGCAATGAAGAGGGGTGGTTGAGACATGAAAAAAATGCTGAGTAGTTGTGTGCGAAACAAACGAAACTGCAAGGTCAGAATTCTTCATCACTCTATTGGTTCAGTGGTTCTCTTTGTGTGGGGTGTCGTTGCACTTTCTCTCGGACTGCATGCGGCTGCTAATGAAGGTGTTCATCCGTTTGACGTGTACGCAGTCGACGGTGCAGGTGAGCAACTGCTACATATAGCGGTGCGACCAAACCGTAATCAGATTCAGGTTACGCAGGAGGGCGTCGTAGCCATGCCAGGAAAGCCTCACGGCATTGCTAAGCATCCTACGCAGTCAGTTTTTATTGCGACGCTTCCGGGGCAGGGGACAGAAAGTCCTCGTGCTGTGACTCTTAGGATTGGTGATGACGGCACACTTTCAATTGTTGGGGTGTCAGACCTGCAAGACTCAACTGGCTATACAAGTTTTGATCGCACTGGTGGATATTTTCTGACGTCGTCTTATCACGACGGGCATTTTGATGTGTATCAGGTGAAGCCTGATGGTGTGGTTGGTGAGCGGGTGAGTCATCAACAGGTGGCGGAGAAGTATGCCCACAGTGTACTGACAACCTCTGACAACAGATTTCTGTACGTGCCATGTGTCAAAGAATTTAATGCAATTTTCCAGTACTCATTCGATGGACAAACGGGCAATGTCCTGCCGCTTGAACCTTTTGATGCAAAGCCCCCACACATGTTTGGACCGCGGCATATCGCTTACCATCCAGACCGGCCATATGTGTATTTCAGTAATGAGCAACAACTTGGGGTCAGCGCGTATCGCATTGAAGAAGACGGTCAGCTTGCGGCTCTTCAGCATGCCACAACGATTCCCCGCCGATCGCCCTATACGGCCGGTGTGCGTGACATGCATGCGTCCGATGTTGCTGTGACAGGAGATGGGAAATTTCTGTTTCTTGCATTGCGAGACTTTGTCGGCGATGAAGACAGTGTTTTTATGTTTAGGGTTGTAGAGGATGGTCGCCTTAGCCTTGTATCGAGAAAGCGAGTTGGGGATATTCCCTGGTGTTTACGTGTTTCACCCAGTGACTCACATCTTCTTGTCAGTGAGTCACGCGATAAAACACTCGCAGTCTTTCCAATTCACCCAGATGGTTCACTTGGCGACGCAGTTCGAATGGACTGGGGAACTGAGGTTCGTAATATGGTGGTACATCCGCTATCTGCCAAATAACATGTTGTGTGGAGATGTTCATGAAACAAAGAAGACTGCGGGTCCTGTTTGTGCCTTCTGTTGTGGCTGGGGTTCTACTTCTGTCAGTTGGCGGCAGGTCTGTCTGCGTTGGTGAGGACAAAACAGCCGCAGCCGTGCCAGATGTGGTTCCTCAGGTGGCGGAACTCGCACAACTGCTCTTCGAAGCAGATTTTTCTGATGGAAATGTTCCAGAGCAGTGGGCTCCTTTACACGGCACACAGTGGTCTGTCGTTGATGGGTCGCTCGAAGGTCGGCCGTCAACAAAAGCATTTCAGGCAAAGCGGATCGCTGCAGGGAATGCCAGCCACAGTGGGAAGACACCAAGCAGTCGGCTATTGGTTCCGGTGGATGACTGTGTGTTGCTGTTTCGCTTTCAGCTCGTTGATGGTCTGTCTGGTGTCCATTTTGGATTTAATGACGGTTCTTTTAAAACCGGAACTGGCCATGTCTGTCGCTTCACAGTGTCATCTCGGAAAGGGCAGGCATTAGTCAAAGACAGGAACGTCACGCTTGAAGATGACGAAGACGAGACCCTGGTAAGTGACAGTTTTAATGTGAAGGCCAACACCTGGTACTGGATGATGCTTGAGATTGTTGGTGATGAAATGGTGGCTCAGGTATCGGGTGGCCCCATTCTTCGTGCAAAGAATGCTCGCTTTGATATCGCAAAAGATCAAATCAACCTTCCGACACGTGGAGGTGGTGTTGTACGGTATGACGATGTGAGGGTGTGGCGTGCGAGGCGAAGAAATGGCTCTTAGAGGAAAAAAGAACATTCTTCTGAATCTCTTTCGTGTGAGCAGCCAGGCGAGATCTTTTTGCATCATGTATTCACAGGACATTGAGAGCCTGTCGTAATTCTTTGGCCTGCTTTTTGTTAGCAAAATTGCATGAATTCTTCCTGCATGAATCCTCGCCTTGGAGATGTACAAAGGGTAAGGTTTATAGATTGCTTCGTGCGTTAATGGTGAAAATGCGTTGTTATAGAAAGACAGTAACCGTGAAAAGTTTTGGAGATCTTCTTTATTCATTCTGGAGGAAGCAGTCCTTAGCATGTCAGCAACGTAATTCGTGTATGAAATTAATGAGAAAAAAACAAAGTCAGTTCTCTGTTGAACGGCTGGAACCACGACTTGCACTTGATGCGGGTGGCGTTCAGCGGCCCACCCTTGAACGTAGTCACGACATTTATTTGTCAAATGTTGGACCGGCACCAATCGTTTTTGGGAAAAGTGATATTTCAATAACTACGGATTCGTTCGTCGTAACAGCCGTTGCTCATGGAACTGTTGAAAAATGGGTGCAGGCTGATGGTTGGGTAGATGTATCTACAAAACCAACAACATCAAACCCTCGTGAATTACTTAAGCTCCTACAGCGTCGAGTTTTTTCCAAAGGTGATCGATTGCGATGGATCCCTGCTGTCCAAGACTTAAGTACAGATATCGCGACGCAAGCTGCGTTTACCAGCCGAGCAAAAGCATTTGAGGTGCACGACTGGGGCCGGAAGACCGAAGAGTCGACTGATCCGGTAACTCGTCCAGAGCCAGTTGAGAATTTTGCAGTGACGCAGGCTGTTGATGGAAACTTCACGGCAACGTGGGGCGGTGTTCCGGCAGACCCAACAATTATTCGAGCAGAATACGGTGTTGCCAGTGGCAGCGATGCGGGGTCCCATGATGGTTGGGGCATGATGCGTCCAGATAGTGGACGTTTTGAAGCGAGTGATCTCGTGTGGCATGAAGGGCTGCAGCGGTTTTTCGCTGTTGCAGATGACGGAGGATATCTGGCTACATTTACGTATGACGGGACGACGGTCACTGAGGTTGGTGGGCCGGGTGACTACAAGGTAGACAGATATTGGAAAGTCGATGTTGCTGGCTTGCTTGCTGATTCAACCGTCAGTAGCTCAGATAAGGCGAAGCTTCAAGAAATGCATATTGATCAGTCGACGAGTTTCGAGGGACTCACATTTAAGCAGTCGAGTGATGCAACCGAAGCGTCAAAAATCATTTACATCGGTGTAGAGTCCGAGTGGGATGAAGAAAATAGTGGACCGAAAATTGGAAACAAGATCATCGAGTTTAACTTTTCTGAAGCATTTGATGTCAATGGGGATTGGGTTTTTGGTGAAGGTGAACAGCCGGGTAAGATCACTCAGGTTTTTGATCTTGGGTACAAACATGACAATAAAGATAAGGGTGGTAAAGATGACCCAATGCCTGTTCACGGTGATGTAAGTTTCGCAGCAGGCCTTGAGGCACTCACCTTTGTGCCCAATGAAGTCAATGGCACGGAGGGGCTTTTCTATGCTGGTCGTCAAAAAGATGGCAAGGTGTACAAACTCAACTTAAATCAGAGCACCACGGGCATTGTTGGGGCCGTTGAACGAATAGGAGATTTTACGTTCGATAGCGTGAAGAACCCGGGGTATCCTGATCTTGGCGCTCTTCAGTACGTTGAGGTTGGAGGGAGTCAATACGTGCTTGCGTTGTTTGGTGAGGGGCCGGCAACAACTCAGGGAAAAACAGAAGATTCTCGTTCTGGTGGAGCAGTGAACCCTGATGCTGTCCGGATAGCGCTGGCGACGCTTGATGGTCATGTGACTCAAACGTGGGATCAAGAAGGTGCTTGGAACGAATTCGACACAGAGTCGGATGATTGGATGACAAGTCTTCGTGGGCCTGAAGGTATTTCATATTTCGAAATTAACGGTGTTCCTCACCTTGCTTTTGCTCAAGATCCGGGTGGTTCACAACGTGATCAAGGCACAAATTACGATCCCGTAAATGGTTTTTCACCAACAGATGGCGGGCGAATTGGACAAGTAAAGTTCTTCAGTGGGTTTGATCTCGACGCGCCGCAAGTAACCAGCACACTGAAAGTCAATGAGGATTTGACCATTCCAGGTATACGGGGAGGCTCCTATGAGTTGCCCGCTCAACAGTCGCGTACAAAAAGTCAACAATTCAAACTGTATTCGACCGCATTAAACTCAGATGGAACAACGAGCGTCTATCAAAGTAATGTGGCTATACCGGTTGTTCATTACGAGGAATACGAGGCTACAGGAAAGTCGGAGTCACTATCCTTTGAAACCCTTGATGGTTGGACAGTTTTCGAATACGACGATCAGCATTCTCAGGCGAAGTATGTTCGCGAGAATGTCACGATTGATCCAGATGGAAGTTTGCGGATTAAAGTAACAGCTAGAGAATCAGATGGTAAGCCTTTGAGCGGCCGCGTAATGTCAAACCATAGGCAGAAATATGGGCTCATTATTTATAAAACAAAACAAATACCAAAAGCCGTAACTGCGGATTCAATGCTAAGTCACTTATGGCCTGCTCTTTGGACGGTTGGTTGGATTGATGACGAGCACCCTTGGCCTGAAAAAGGAGAAATTGATGTTATGGAGACGGTACGGTCTCATGCAGAACGCCCTGACTTTACGTCTAGGATCATGGCGAAAACAGAAGGTTTTTCCATCCCGGTTGACTATACGAAGAAATATTATGCAAGTATTCCTCAGGAGGCGAATGGTATCGAAGAGATTCAAACAGTGTTGCCGTCCGCCGCTAGCTGGTCTGAGCCGCACACGTTTGCTGTTGATTGGTATGAGGTCAACGATGAGGCTGGCAGTCAGACCGACGTCATGTTCGATTTCTACCTCGATGTAGAGGTTGGTAGTAGTGGTTATCTTGTGCCAATGGCTGGGTCAAATGGGACCGTATCTCCTATCAAGAGTTATTCATTAAAAGAAGAAGTCGAAGCTTACAATGCAAATCCTGTCGATGGAGTACGATTGCCTGGCTGGGAAGAAGTTTTTGAGTCATGGGGGCGGCATGGAGTGGTACTTAACGTTGCCGTTGGAGGAGACTGGAACGGAAATTATAATGACCAAATAACTGTAGGGGGTGCTAACAGTGACTTTGCTACACACCTTCCTGTAGATGGCACAGCAGATATGGTCATAGAGTACGTTAAAGCTTTCACGCGATCAGATTGAGTTGCTTGGGAAGGCCAGATCACGCTTTGGGTGATGGAATCGTTGAAGTGAAAGTGGTGTGGGATGTTCGTTCCTGCGATTCAGAATCCTATGATGTTGCTTCATGGTGTGGGTTTTGTGATTGCCAAACTAGAGTTTTCAGGCCATGGCGGGATATTTTTCCGTAAACGTTATTTGACGTCTTAAGCAGGAGTTGTCTGGACCAACAGTTGGGCCAACAGTGTCTAGCTGTCCCGGGCTTTCGTCTTACGGTATTCAGTGGTTGGTGCGAATTGTTAAAACTTCACCCAGCACAGTGAAAATATCTGTCTGTAAAAAATTAGATGTGACTGCAATGCTCTGACGACCGTCAGACATCGAAACCACATTCGCGACAAAACCATTGATGTTGCCTTCGTGTCCCCAGCCAGTACCGAGACCGTCGACTTCATACTGCAAAAGTCCAAGGCCTGCTGCGGTCCACTTGAGTTTCCCAAATGCTGGCATGGTAGATAGTGCCACCCGCGACTGAGGGGTTGGTGTTGTCATGAGCGCTCGATGCGCCGCATCGAGCAGATCGCCATTCACAAGTTTATGAATCCACAGAGCCAGATCAGCTGGTGTTGAGACCATCGCTCCCGCCGACCACGCGACTTTCCAGTCCTGACCATCAGTGACAGGAACAATCTCAAAGCCGGGTTTCTTGACGCAGTCAGGCTCCCCCTTCATGCCACACTTGAGTCGTGAGCCGGGTACCGTGTTCGGTAGCGGGTGACCATTCCAAATCGTTGTGTCTTCAAGGCCAAGCCTCTCGATGAAGCGGCTTTGAATCTCCTGCGACCATGAAGTCCCCGTAACCTTTTCAGCGATAACCCCAAGCATGATGTAATTTGTATTGCAATACGACCATGCGGTGCCTGGTTGAAAGAGCGGCGTCGCTGTGGCGGCAAGAGCTATCGATTGGTGGGGCGTATGCGTTCGGCAGTGTTCAGGAAGTTCACTAAAATCAGGTAGACCACTCGTGTGGCCAAGAAGCATTTCAACCTTTATTGATTCACCGCCCGGGTATTCCAGCCACCTACTGATTGGGTCGGTAAGCGAAAGATCACCTGACTGATCAAGCTGCATGATAAGCGCAGCGGTAAACGTTTTCGTGACGCTGCCAACATGGAAGCGACTTTTGGACGAAAGAGGAGTTTCACTCGGGGTAGCCACCCCAGAAACAGCGGTAGTTATTTCCAGAGAGCCGGGCGGGCCGTGTGCAACAGCCGCAGCAATGCCAGGAATTGTGACTCCCCACGGTGCACCACCTGTGACTCGCAACTCATCGAGTGTACTCTCGAGCATCTCTTTATCTGCTGCAAAGGAGCAGGTGTTCAAGCTTGTTGCCGCAGTCACTATGACAAGGAAAATACTTCTTAAGTCCAGACGTCCCGAGAGTGTTGTCATGCGTGTTGTGTCTAGTAATGCGTAAAGAGATGACCATCGTGACCAAAAGAGAGGCTGGGCAATTCTGAAGAAGAGCAACGCTTAAGTCCTCAGCGAAGCAGACGCGTATTGAGTACGAGGGTTCAAGCGACATGATTCAGTGTCAGCTTTACAGGATAGGCTGTGGGGTATCGAGGATTACTACTCGATGGCTCATGTCATGAACTCATTACCGGGACCCGCTCCGACGGGGAGTCGCTGGTCTCTTCAGTATCTGTTTGCTCCTGTGCCGTTGATTGAAGCCGCTCTTTATTCACCTCATCCTGTCGAGTGAACTGAGCTTCAAGCGATTGTGGGTTCCCCATAACAAACTTCATGGCAAGGCTACGGTATGACTTTGTGATAATCAGATCATCATAGAATTCAGGGGCGATTTCTCGCAGGCGGCCAAGCCGACTCCAAGGAATACCCATCAGGTCATGATGTTCGAGGTGCAGGCCGAAGTTAAAGTACAGCCAGTTGGACCATCCATAAAGCGATGACGATGGCTGATAGCTGCTGCTTCCATGAAAGTGGGAATTACTAAGGATAATTCCAAAGTTATGTGGGTGTAGAAATCCGGTTGCGAAAAGCTGCGATGCCAAAAGAAAAACAACAGCTTTCCAGCCACCCACCGTAAAAAGACCGATAGTCATCAGGATTGAGAGCGATGGGTAGATAACCGCCCATCGTTTGAGTTTATAGTTTTCGTATCCCGAAATAAGATGCTCATCAGCAAGGATAGAAAGCGCCTTGGGGCCGGGGTCAAGTTTGCCGCGGAGTAGAGACTCAAATGTGTAAACACCAAGCCCGAGTATTGAGCGAAAGAATTGCAAGACAAGCATGACAAGTGCATACGGCATGCCAACGGGCGAAAAGAGTGCGCAACAAAATCTGTAGATCGGTCCTTCTGTAAAAAATTGAAGATACCGATGTTGCCGTGTAAGAAGAAAAGCAGTTCGGCGGCGTGTGATGAAATCCTTTTTGGCACCAAGGTCATTATGGTGCACGTGATGCTCAATCCACCATGCATGATGCCCGGACATAAACATCGGGAGTGTTGTAAAAGTGAAGAGCCAGCGGTTTGGTGTTGTTTTTTTGAAGACAAGGTTGTGATTGCATTCATGGGCGAGTTGAAACAGATTGACATCAATCCAGGAGCCAATTGCCCAGGCAACCAGCAGAACAGCCCACCAGGGTTGGCTGCTGAGTCCAACAGCAAAAGCAATTTGGGCAGAAGCGAACACGATGCACCAGAATGCAGTACTTGGTGTATTGCCAAACAGACTTTTAATTTCTGGATGATTGCGAATCATTTGCTTTGCACGATCACGGTGCCAAATAGCATCAGGCTTGTCGGAGTCGCTCACTCGATCGCTAATGTCAATTTCATAGCCCGGAAACATGGGCGTTGGTGTTCCAAGAATCCGTGGATGAAATCCAACTTTTTTATGTGCTGGTGCGTCGGCGGGAAATAACACTGAATCAGTCTCCTTAGAAACGAATCACAACCTCGTATTCAATGTACCCGTTTTGGAATAGATTTCGAGTGTTGTGGCAGAGGGTCGCTCTCCTTTTTTATATGCACATGCCGAGGTATTGGTACAAGCGGTAAAGTTGCCAGAAGAGCGTAGGGGGCGGTTATGGCAAAAATATATGTAAAAATGTCTTCTGGCGTGAGGCACACGCTACTGCCTGAAAGAAATGCCATCAGACCTAATCAGAGAAAGAAGAGTCTGTTTGAGTGAGCAATAGCTACAGCAAGGCTCTCAGTACTATACCCATGGTCAGTAAGAGAACGGTTTATAAAATCGAGACAAAGAGGAGATTCTGTGCCGCGAAACAGGTCTTTGTAGATTGGTTTCCCAGCGAAACTGAAAGATGTCAAAGTGGAAGCGTGAACCCGTCTCTATTCCTACAGTCGGTGCGTTTCCTGTTTTGTGTAAAAGAGGCGTGCCATGGATTCATCTCCCAAAGATCTGCTGGGTAACATCTTTGACAAAAGCCGCGTCTACTTTCTGCCGACACAGTACACGGCTTTGGTTGAACGAAAAATAATGCGGCCCTGATCAAATGCAGGTGTTGCATTGAATTGCTCATCTCCGTCGCCGAGTTTGTTTTCAGCAAGAATGGTGTGCTCAGGATCTGCTGCCATGACGACACATGTGCCATCACGGAGTTGTGCGTAGAGCCGTCCGTCTCCTAGAACAAGTGATGCGTAGACACGGTCACGAGATTCGTAGCGTTCACGAAAGAGGGTGCTGCCGTCTTCTGCATTGAGGCACTGGGCCATTCCCTTATCATGTGACCAGAATAAGTAGCCGTTATGAAATAAGGGGGTTGTGACGTTTGCTCCCACGGTTACTTCCCAGAGTTTGTGCGTCTCTGTCACGTCACCGCGGCCACCGGCCCGTACGGCAATCGTTCGATTTTGTCTGCCACCTGAACAGTAGAGAGTGTCATCCACAACAACAATGCCTGGGACGACATAGTCGGGAATGCCTCGGCAGGTCCAAAGAACATCACCAGTTTTTGGGTCGTATCCGCGGATGAGTTCCTTGTGGTGCATGACGAGTTCAGGTGTTCTGTTCTTGGGAGTGACAATCGTTGGCGTTGTCCAAGCCTTATTAATGTCTTCAACCTGCCAGACAATTGCTCCGGTGTCTTTGTCGAGGGCGACGAGTGCATTCGATTCAATTGCAGCGTTTATATAGATAAGCCCTTCATAGGCAATCGGTGAAGCGGCTGCGCCAAAGCCGGCAACACCGGTGCCGATACTTGTTCTCCAGAGTTCTTTCCCATCAAGTGAACAGCAGACAACCCCAGATGGTCCAAAGGCGGCATAGATTTTCTTGCCATCAGTGCAGGGTGTAGGGGAGGCATAGCCATGATCTGCGACCCGAGGCGTTGCTTCCTGCTCTTCAGAAGAAGGGTCAAGCGTGAGTGTCCACTTTGGGGTGCCATCTTTTCGAGAAATTGCAATGACGTGGAGTTTTAGGCTTTCGCGTTCTCCTGGATCATCAAGCTTTTCTCCGTATCCGCTATAACCCGTGAACACAATCAAGTCCTTCACAAGAATTGGACAACTTGAGCCACGAGCAACAGGAGTCTTCCACAGGAGGTTCTTGTCGTTTGACCAGGTCACCGGCAGCGTACCTGTATTCTCGGCGACTCCAGTGCCGTTCGGTCCACGGAACCGACCCCATGATTCTGCAAACGTTTTCGTGGCAGTTGTAGCGCACAGTGCGTACAAGAAGAACGTAGCCCATTTCAATAGTAGGCCATACGGTACATGATTACGCATCGGCTGGTCTGCTTTCTAACTAGCTCATCAGTTCCGGAATCACACTTCCATCTCGTACGATCATGACTGGTCGACCTGTACTTGTGTGATATTCCTTCGTTGGATCGATTCCAAGCAGACTGTAATAGGTTGCCGCAACGTCATCTGGCGAATGGCCATCGTGTCGAGGGCCACTCGCTGTGTCATCAGTCTCACCAATGACTCGGCCTCCAGAAATGCCGCCACCTGCCATCAGCATAAACATGGCTCTGGCGTAATGGTCACGGCCCGTTCGAGTGGTGTTTATCTTTGGTGTTCGGCCAAATTCACCAGTGACAAGTACAGCAGTCGACTCAAGAAGTCCCTTTTGCTCGAGTCCAGTAAACAAGGCTGACAGGCCCTCGTCAAGTGGTGGTAGCTGCTTGTTTTTCAGTGCGTTCCAGTTGTCGCGGTGAGTATCCCAGCCACCGTATGAGATAGTGACAAACGGCACGCCATGTTCGACAAGCCGCGTTGCAAGCAGGCAGCTCTGTCCAAATTTCGTTTCACCAAAGGGAGCAGCAAAGCTTGATTTTTCACGGTTTGTGTCAAAGGCTTCTTTTGCTTTCGGTGAGGTAATAATCTTGTGCGCCTGCTCGGTGAATCTGTCGAGACCTGCTACAAGTTGATTCTTGTCTTCAATTGCATGAAAGCGTTGGTCGAGGTCTTCGAGGAGCAGTTGACGTCGTTCAACATCACTCACGGTAAGGCTGCCATCGAGAGTCATGCCACGAACGCTAAAAGGCATACCAGGAGTTGGGGTTTTGCCTGTGGCAAGAGCTGCGTACTTGACGCCAAGGTAGCCGGTGCCGCCCTGGTTGTTTTTTGGGATCGCAACATTGTGCGGGAGTTCCATCGGGCCCCCAAGTTCACGGCTAACAACCGCACCGTAACCGGGGAACTCCAAAGAAGGAATCGGCCGATTGCCCGTGTTGACGTATTCCTGTCCAAGTTTGTGAGCAGCGAGCGAATGAGTGATGCCTCGCAGAATAACGTACTTGTCCATGCATTGTGCAAGCTTCGGCAAGTGTTCACTTATTTGGATGCCGGGAACAGATGTTTTGATTGCGCTGAATTCACCACGGTATTCCGACGGTGCATCTGGCTTTGGGTCAAATGTGTCCATGTGCGACGGGCCACCAGGAAGATTGACAAAAATGGCTGCCTTCGCACCCTTTGGCCGTGCGGCTGCGGCGTGCGTCCATCGCAGGTAATTCGATAGAGAAAGGCCACCGGCACCGAGTGCTCCGAGTTTCAAAAAGTCTCTGCGGACGACGCCGTCACATGTTCGGTGAAGAGCCATAAGATTTCTCCAAGTAGTAAAGTTTCTTTTTGATTCGTTGTGGCGAACGTGCCAGGACTAATGATTGAGGGCAAATTCTTTGGTGTTGAGTAAAGCCCAAAGAATATCGCGAAGTCCGTCTTTGGCAGTCGGTGATTCTTTGAGGTACGCGATCGATCGGTCGATTTCACGATCAGTTGGCTGTCGGACAAGTGTACGTAAATAAGCACTGTCAAGAATGTCACGCACTTGGTCTTCATTCTCTGTAACCCATTCTGAAACAGAGCCGTCAAAAACACTGCCAGTGTTCGGCTCTTTTATTGTCGCTTCTTTCACAGCGATTGCTTTTTTGATTGATTTGATTGTGGTCTTGTTGTTTTTCTTGACGGCGTATTCCAGTCTTTTGTTGAGCTGTGCAATTTCGTTTGTCAGCTTTTGCTCTCGCTCTATCTTCAATTTTTCAGCGGCAGGGTCGTTGAAATCGGGAAGTGTTTTGGTGAGTTCATCAAGCCAGCTGCCCCGACGGCTAATGGAGTCAAGCATCTCTTTGTCGTTCTGAAGGAAGACTGTCTGAAGCAGGCTTGGCTCCATAGAACGGTCGCAGTCACAGTTACTTTCACGCGTGGATTGCCCAAAAATTTCGAGGGCGTAATTGTTGTTGTACGAGCCTACGGTTGTGTCAGCAATTGCACGCTTTTCCACGAGTGAACACAGCTCCATGGCTTCACGATCACCAGCGGTTGCTGTTCTGACCGCATCATAAATGACTTCAGCTGGAATTCTTCGAGCAATTGCTCGGCTGAAGTTTCTGTCATCATGAAGATTTGTCGCATTGGGCCTCCACCCACGTTGGTAGGTGTCGCTCTTACAGATCTCACGATGAAGCCACTTCATGTCGAAGTTGTGTTCTCGAAATCCTTGAGCGAGATATTCGAGTAACTTAGGATTGCTCGGAGGGTTTGCCAGGCTGAGGTCATCTGGTGGTTCAACGATTCCAACGTTGAAGTACGATGACCAGACACGATTCACAAGTGATTGCGCAAAATACGGGTTCGAGTCATCAAGCATCCAAGCCATAAGAATCTCACGCGGGTCTTCAACTTCGTCCACGTTCATTTGTTTGCCACCAAGGACTGTTGCCGTGCGCCCCATGAGAAATCTTTCAAGCTGTTCCTTTTTCTTTGGCTTTATATCTTTTGCATTCATCTGGGCCATGAGGCCATCGAGTTTTGCTTTATTCAGTGGTGCTTTTGCCGGTGTTACGATGACCTCACCAAAGGGAACAGTCTTCCCTTTCTGGGCAAGTTTTGCGAGTGCGACGTAGAGCCTGTTTCCCTTTAAATCCTTGTCGTTCATGTCGATGCCAAGCGTAACGAGCATTTCTTTGTAGGTTTTCTGGTTTTCTTTGCCAGAACCTTTGCTCGCATACGCAACGCGGGTAAAGAATCCCTTGAATCGATCAAAGTCGTCTTTCGTCCACTGATCGAACGGATGTTTGTGGCATTGGGCACACTGGATACGGACGCCTAAGAACGTATACGCAAATCCAAGTGCCTGTTCCTCTGGTTTTCGGAAGTTTTGTCGAGTCCAGAAATAAGGGAGATACGGTTGGTCGCCAAATGATGCATCCCCCTCATTTACAAGATAACGGCTCATTCGTTCGCTGTACTCGGTAAATGATTCACCCTCAAGTCTACTTTTTGCGAGAACAATGCCTGTTACAAGTTCATCGTAAGGCACGTTTTCGGTGACTTTCTTGTGCATCCATTCGTACCAGAATCGAGAGGCACCTTGCCGTCGCTCGGGCCCGCTGTTGCTCTGATTACGATCATTGTTTCCTGTCCAGTCACAAAGTTTGGTTGCCCACCATGCGGCATACCCCGGTCGTTCGAGTAATTCCTCAATTTTTGTATCTCGTTTATTCGGTGACGTGTCACTGAGAAATGCTTCTGTTTCTGCAACTGGTGGGAGCGTGCCAGTGATATCGAGTGATGCTCTACGCAGAAATTCACCATCGCTGCAAACTTCCGATGGAACTTCACCGAGCTTACGCAATTTCATCGCAACGAGTTCATCAACCGGCGTCGGTGTCTTGAGATCTGGATACTCGGACCCAGTCTTGTCGGAGACAGGAAAGATAACTGGTATTGGAACCACGCCATTGTCATAAAACGCAACGACATGACTGTCTCCCGGACCTTTTGCCGTGACAAAACCATTCTCATCAATGTCAGCAATCTGATCATTATTTGTACGGAATCGGCACAGAGGCGTAACGTCTTCATGCGTGCCATCAGACCATACCGCTGTTGCCTTGAGTTGCCAGGTCTGACCTTTTTTCTGTGCCACAATTTCAGCGGGTGAAACGTCGAGTCGAACAAATGCTGCGTCATCGTCATCGACTCCCTGAGCGCCGTGTTCGATCCACTGTTTGAGAACAGCGAGTTGCCAACTGTCAGGATCAAGTACCTGGCCACCTCCATGGTCAACTTGCTCAAGAGGTTTCTGGAGAAAGAGGCTGGCTTCCAAGTTGTCGATATTGACGCGAGGTTCTTCACCCTGCAGGAGATTCTCGTGGTCTGCCTTAAAGTCATAACCGAATAAGGAAAGTCGGAAATCACCCTGGCCCTGGAAAGAGCCATGGCATGCTCTGCCGTTACAACCGAGCCGTCCCATAAGTGGCACGACATGTCGGCGAAAGTCAGGTGACTCGTCCTCGTTCACTGCGTTCTCTGCAGTCTGTGCGAATCGCATATCAAGTGATGGCACAGGGTCTCGTTCCGTTGCCGTCGCTGGTAGACAGAAAAGGCAGCACAATGATATGGCAACCATAACTATTGGTGCATTCGAGCTAATCTTTAAGTGATGGTAAGTCATAATTTTTTGTAAACGGCGTGTAGGAAAACCCAAGGAGTGAAACAACAAAATGAGCCACAAAGTTTGGTATTGGCCAGTAATGGCACCACCCCTTCTTCTTATTCTATGTCTGGCATACATAAATCTTAATAGTTCTTGCTAATTCGTCATATTCCGATCAGTTAGGACCAGAAAAGTCCTTGAAAATAGCCCAGGCAGGAGGTGCCCCCCCTGTAGGGTAGTCTCAGTTGGCCTGCGTTATGGTGAATGAGTCTTTCGCGTCTCTGGCTGGTCCGTGTTCGTGGGAGAGGCCTGTTTTGACAAAACTGCTTCCCTCACAGGATTGATGAGGCCGTGCACGTTGTTCGGATGTGAACAAAGGGTATTGGCTCTCTGGCATCCGAGGCTTACATCTGAGAAAGGGGTTACAATCCGAATCCCCAGGGCCTGGATCCATTCATGGGACGACACAGTTTAAAAGGACAACCTTCATGGTGCACTACCTCGTCAGAATTCTGTTTGTTGGCACGTTTCTTTTGTTAGACACCTTCGTCACGCATGTTACTGATACCTATGCTGTTGAGCAGCCTAATATCCTTGTTATCTGGGGTGATGATATTGGTACGTGGAATATTAGTCACAACAACCGCGGAATGATGGGCTATGAAACCCCAAACATTGATCGAATTGGACGTGAGGGAATTTCGTTTACTGATTACTACGGGCAACAAAGCTGCACGGCTGGCCGGGCGGCATTCATAGGTGGCAATGTCCCACTTCGGACAGGCATGACGAAAGTTGGTCTACCTGGAGCCAAAGAAGGATGGCAGACAAGCGATGTAACTATTGCTGCTGTTCTCAAGGAGCAGGGATACGCGACAGGTCAGTTTGGAAAAAATCATTTTGGAGACAGAGATGAACATCTTCCGACAAACAATGGGTTTGATGAGTTTTTCGGAAACCTCTATCACCTGAATGCGGAAGAAGAACCGGAAAACAGGGACTATCCCAATGACCTTGTCATGCCAAGTGGAAAAACCTTTCAGCAGCAATATGGGCCGCGAGGTGTTCTTAAGTGTCGCGCGAATCCAGACGGGACGCAGACTATTGAAAACACCGGGCCGTTGACAAAAAAGCGGATGGAAACAATCGATGAAGAAACTGTTTCAGCAGCGAAAGATTTTCTACAGAGGCAGGCAACCGAAGGCAAGCCGTTCTTCTGTTGGTGGAATGCCACACGGATGCATTTTCGAACACACGTGAAAAAAGAACATAAGGGGCTTTCTGGGCGAGCGGGCAATGACTATCACGACGGCATGGTTGAGCATGACATGCATGTGGGTGAATTACTTGATCATCTTGACGAGCTCGGTCTTGCTGAAAACACCATTGTTATGTATTCCACCGACAACGGACCGCATTTCAATACGTGGCCTGATTCGGCGACAACACCCTTCCGAAGTGAAAAAAATAGTAACTGGGAGGGTGCATATCGAGTTCCTGCATTTGTGCGGTGGCCGAAGCATTTTCCTGCTGGTGTGACGCTCAATGGAATCTTGGCTCACGAAGACTGGCTGCCGACGTTCGCTGCAGCGGCCGGAGAGTTCGACATTAAGGAAAAATTGAAGAAAGGGATAAAGCTAAATGGACGCATGTATCGCAACTACATTGATGGCCATAATCAGCTTGAATATCTCACCGGCCAGGTGTCGGAGTCGCCTCGGGAAGAGTTTATGTATGTCAATGATGATGGACAGGTCGTTGCCCTGCGGCTTGGGCAGTGGAAGGGCGTGTTTTTAGAGAACAGGGGTCGGGGGTTCGGCGTGTGGCGAGAACCTTTCACCGAATTGCGGGTACCATTATTGTTCAATCTGCGCCGTGATCCGTTTGAAAAGGCACAGCACAATAGTAATACGTATAACGACTGGTTCATCGATCGAGTTTTTGTCCTCGTTCCAATGCAGCAGTATGTTGCCCAGTTTTTACAAACGCTCGCTGAATATCCACCAAGTCAAACGCCCGGTTCATTCAACCTGCGGAAAGTAATGGATCAAATTCAGGCTGCAAATAAAGGTAGCTAAAACCCAAGGAGTTGTATTGATGAAGAATATTTCCTGTATCGTTGCTCTTGCGATTTTTTTGTTGTCTAGTTTTGATGTTTTTGCCATTGGCCTGAATGAGCCTGTTCCTGCGTTTGAAGCAACTGACGACGAGGGTAAGGTATGGAAGTCGACAGATCACATCGGAAAAAAAATGATAGTTCTGTATTTCTATCCAGCGGATATGACGGGTGGATGTACTGCGCAGGCGTGTGGATACCGAGATCGAATGGAGAGTTTTACAAGGCTCAATGCAGAAGTCATCGGGGTAAGCGGTGATACGGTAAAAAACCATCAGGTTTTTAAAAAAGCCCATCAGCTGAACTTTACGCTACTAGCAGATACTGATGGAAAAATTGCAGAACTTTTCGGAGTGCCCGTTTCCCAAGGTGAAAAGACGGTGACAAAATCAATTGACGGTATTGATGTTGATCTTACACGGTCTGCAACAGCAAAACGCTGGACATTTATTATTGATCGCAATGGCAAGGTTGTGCATCGAGACGATCGCGTGAACGCGAAAGCTGATCCAGATTCTGTCGAGATGTTTATCAAAGCCGTTGAGTAGGAAGGCTAGTATGATTCACAGTCTTGTTTCTGCCATAGTGTTGTTCTTAGGAGTGGTGGTGTGTCAGGGGTGGCTGTTCGCTGCTGACATACGACCTTCCTGGCTTTTGCCACAGGCGAGTCTGCAAGAGTTGTTGAGAGAAAGTCCAACAGGGCAATTGCCAGACTTTTATTCATCTCCTGTTTTTCCATTTGTGATCGATCCTGCTGAGCAGATAGTCAGGATTGAGCTCAAGGAGGCAACTGCCACCCAAGCACAACGCGTTCTCGATAATAAGTTTGAAGAAAACCCATCTGCAGTTTTCGTTGTGCATGTGAGTGGTGTAATCAGCGTTTCGTCTGTGCCGCTTTCTTTGCATGGCAGGACCTGCATGGTGATCGAGAAAGACGGGCAGTTTGTTGCATCTAGTGGTTGCACCGCAGATTCATTGCTTTGTGTTGTCAATAGAGACTATGTCAGCATTACAGGAAGTTATGATCCGCGAGAGAGACCGCTTTCTGAACAAGAGGATATGTTCCGTGGGAACGGTGTTGTTTCCAGCGGTATCCGTATCGAGGGTAGTGGACGAATTCACTTGGACCGTATTTCGATTACTGGGTGTAAAGATGTCGGTATATCGATTACAGGTCGTGGTTCTGAACAATTTAACCAAGCTATTTCGCTTACTCGCTCTGTTGTTTCTAACTGTCAGGGAGACGGGGTCCGTATCCGGCAATCGCCAGCTTGTATTGTGCTCGACAGCAGGATTGCCTCGGTAGCCAAGGCCGCTCTGGTTATTGATTCACCATCATCGGTCATTGCAAATACGCTTTGCAGTGACAGTGATAGTGGGGTTGTCGTGTGTTCATCGGATGGAATTCTGATACGGAATCAGATTCTTCGGAATGGAACAGGTATCTGCTTAAAAGATCAATCAGAATATTCGCTGGTTTATGAAAATTCGATTGTGGGCAATGAAACAGGAATTATTTTTGAAGGGAAGCGGGCGACGGTCGGCTGGAACATATTTAACAACAAAGAAGAAGTGATTGCCGGTGGCTCAAGAAATATTTTGTATTCCAATGATGGCATCTCGGCTGACTCCATACGTAGTGCTGGAGTTGCGTATTTTAATCCACCCACAACGTCAAATCAGCATCACGAACCTGTTATTTGGAAGGATGATTCTGGTGATGCAATGCTGTTTGCACGCCGTAATGTAGTTGTTGATTCTGGCAGCCAGTCACTAACCATCGAGGAAGTGAGCAGGCGGCTCAGCCAAGAGCGTTTGCGTCATCCGGATACTATTCTTGCCGTGCACATGCGAGGTGCTTTTAGAAATCAATGTGAGGAGGGGTTGGTTCTCCCTGATCACACATGCGTGATCCTCGACGGGGAAATTGTAAATGACTACGTTTCAGATAATCCGGGCGCATTTGAATTGATTCACATGAAAGGAAAAGGCTGCAATTCCTTTTCTGGCGGGCGCATAATCTCAGAGAACAAGGTTTTCTCAGCCATCAGCGGAGCTGGTGCCAGCAATGCGTTTCTTTTGGATGGTGTCGATGTGGACCTCCATTCAGAGCATGGAGGTCTCGGAAGTAACTCGGTGAATGCAGTGAGTTCAAAAGAACACTTTGGCCCATTTGTCGTTCGCGGCTGTGGTATCCGAGACCCAGGTCACCGAGGTATCTGGATGCATGTTTCGAAACGCGTATACGCCCTCGGGAATCGGTGTTCGGCTGGGGGATTTTCGATCGATTTTGATGCCTACTGTTTTCATAGTGCCGCAATTTTCAACACGGTAACTCGCAACTCGTATCATTCAGGAATCTTTTTTGAAGAATGTGTCAAATCAAACACGGCTTTTGCAAATCTGTGCGAAAAAAATCCAGCGAATGGAATCTGCATATGGACAGAAAATGTTCAAGGCAAAACAGAAAAAAACGTCGTGGCCTGTAACGTGATTCGAGGGGATGTCCAAATGGAAACCAATCGAAGTGGGCTTTCACTTGGTGGAAGAGCGGCTGATCGGACCACGGAAAATAATTATTTTTTTAATAACAGGCTTGAGAATCTGAACGGGCGATCAGCCATTTTGATTAAGAAGTATGCTCGTGATAACTATATTTCTCAGAGTATCCTTCGCGAAAATGATGTGAATATCCGCAACTGGACTATTAAGCCCGAAACAAATGGCTTTCGTGGACAGTCAGGATTTCACAGTCCGGCTTCTCAGTAAACAATTTCATAGCATGTCGTTCTGTGATGCGGAGTGATTCGAAGGAATTTGTGTGGTTTGCTTAAGGAGAGTAAATTGTGAAACAGGCCAATGTATTCATGCTCGTGACTGCTGTGTTCTGTGTTGTAGGCGTCTTTATTGGCCAGTGTCAGAAGGCAGTTGCTCAGCAGCCGAAAGGTATGCAATGGGTTCTTCGGCAAATGGACCAGGATGATGATGGGGCAATCAGTCGCAGTGAGGCAAAGGGGCGAATGCTGGCCAATTTTGACCGAGTCGACCAAGACTCAAGTGGGCTAATTGATAAAGGCGAACTGTCGCAGTTATTCAAGAGATTGCGTGAAGCAAGAGGCCAGGGGGCATCGGAAGGTAGTTCCTCTGTACCAGACGACGTGGAACTCCGAGAGAATGTCGCCTATCGAGATGGCAATGAAAAATGGAAACTCGATCTTGTGCTTCCAAAGAATCGCGAAGATGAACTGAGTCCGGTTGTTGTTTTTATCCATGGTGGAGGGTGGCGTAACGGAGACAAGTCTTCAGGAGTTTTTCGAGACTATCCTCTTGAGTATGCCTCTCATGGTTACGTTTGTGCATCCATTAATTACCGGCTGGTCGATGAGTGTACGATTCTTGACTGTATTGCTGACTGTAAGTGTGCCGTGCGATGGTTGCGCGCCCACGCAGAAGAATTTGCAATCGACGTTGATAACTTTGGTGCGTATGGAAATTCAGCGGGTGCTCACCTTGTGGCGATGCTCGGTCTTTCAGCAACGCACGATGAATTAGAAGGGGATGGCCCTTATCGTGAATATTCATGTTCCGTTCAAGCCGTCTGCAGTTCTGCAACGCCAACAAAATTTCGGTTGTGGGGAGAAGAAGTTCGGAGTGGTGGTGGCCGCGCTGCAGCACTCTTTGGTGTGGATAATACAGAAAAGGCCATGGAGTTAGCTTCACCAGTTACGTATGTGACGAGTACTTCCCCGCCGTTTCTAATGGTGCATGGCACTGCTGATACGACAGTGCCTGTGCAGCAGAGTGATGATCTCAATAAACTCTTTCAAGAGCATGAGTCTCAGGACGTAACCTATCTTCGGATCGATGGTGCTGGGCATGGTGTTTTTCGGCAGCATGCATCTGAAACGGTGCCAGCAATGCGTGAATTCTTTGATCGCGTCCTACGTGGAAACAGTGAATAGTTAAAAAAAGTCTTAAATACTAGGGGTTTTATTGCTATTGCGCGATTGCTTGCTTCGCCGTAGCGTCCTGCCACAATTGTGGAATTGGTTTTTCAACACCCTGGAACTTGTCATGTCATCGCGAAAAGAAGATGAACTAGACGTTTTTGAGATGTTTTATGCGTCCGTCGGTCCTTCGTTGTGGGACCATCTGCGGCAGCCTACAGACGATGATGCTCCGGTCGAGCTGGTCCAGGAAGTCTTAGAAGAAGAGGGTTTGCAAGCAGACTTCATTGAGTAAAGCAAAAGGCACTAGAGCTTTGAAATCTTGAGGCAGAAAAGTCTGCTTTGTGTTCTGACGACCAGAAATCCTTCAGCAACAGCTGGAGTTGCTCGACATTCTTCGTCTACGTCACGTCTTCCTAGAACCTGAAATTCCTCACCATCAACAAGAGTCACCATTTCTCCGTCACTGGAGATATTAAGGATCTCATCTCCAATCAGTATTGGAGATGATGAAAAGTTGCCACCAACACGTTCCTTCCATATGATGTCTCCGCGTGCCGCGTGGATACATGTTACGACGCCTTTGTCTCCCCAGAGATAGAGTCGGCCGTTGGAAAAAAGAGGCGTTGGGACATACGGTGCTGTGCTGCGAGGTATCTCATATACAATTTCGCTGGCGTCATCTTTTGTTGCGGGAGGTTTGAGGGCAACAAGAAGATTGCTTCCACCCCCTCCACTGCCACAGGTGCCTATCAGCAGATTTCCTGCGCAGACAGGTGAGCTAACGGTTCGTAGAGGAAAGCATTTATTTTCCCAGAGGACAGTCCCAGTTTGGGGGTTGATCGCATACAGGCCATGCGCTTTACTCGTACAGATAACTTGTGCTTCACTTCCTGTATGAGCCAGAACAAGTGGTGTTGAGTACGCTGCTTTGTCGGCACCGTCACGTGCGAGTCTCCAGCGAGTCTTTCCTGTTTTTGTATCGATTCCAACAACAGTTCCCTCGGTGTCTTGCTCAAGTTGAACAATAAGAGTGTCCTTCCAGATGACCGGTGAGCTGCCGAATCCATGGTGTCCAATGAATGGCCCAAGATCAATGCCCCAACGACGAGTCCCGTCATGGGTCAGTGCCTCAAGCCGAACATTCTCACTTGTTCCCCAAAGCCAATAGATCCCGTCGCTGTTAACTGTCACACTACCTGATGCGGAACTGTTTTGTTTGTGATGACGCTCAATATTTCCTGGAAAATCTTGTTGCCACAGTAGTTTGCCGGTGTGAAGTTCATGACACAAAAGATGTCGTACCTTCTGCTCTTCGTTGGCAGAGGTCAGAAACACTTTTCCGTCCCAGATAATTGGCGAGGAATGTCCGATGCCCGAAATATCCGCCTGCCACGTCCACTCATCATTTGTCCATGACGAGGGAAGCACCTCCGTAGATGCGTAGCCAGCTCCCTTTGATCCACGAAATCGAGGCCACTGATCATGAGTATCAGCATGAAGTGCAGCACTGTGCCCAACTGCTATCCAGAGCATGAGGAATAAAGAAAAGGGGTGCAGCTTCATAAGGGCAAGGCCTCTTGTTTTAAACTCAATGCAACAATGTGCAGAAGACGAATGGGCACAACGCATATAACCACAACATTATCGAGCGATGGGTCGTGTTCGTCCATCGTCGATCGCTTTTTGAAGTTGTGCTGTGAGAGTTTGTGCCTGATCGGTTGCTGTCTTGTAGACGTTATTTTTTTCTCCCGGATCAGTTTCGAGATTGAATAGCTGGTATTTCGGGACGTTCGTATTTGCAAGTTCCCGCTCAACGACGACATTGCGTGCTTTACCACGTTCGTGTCGTAGTAATTTCCATTTTCCAACGCGTAGTCCATAGTTTCCGTTGCTCCCATTGTCCTGCTGGATGAGGTGATCTCGTCCCTTCGCGCCTTCTTTGCCAACTAAGGCATCACTCACATCGATACTATCGAGGCAGGCATCATTATGGATGTGATGATTCACAAGGTGGTTGAGGCTCGTCGCAAGATCAATGGTGCACACCAATTCGTCTGACACGCCTGGGCTAATAGTGCCCGGCCAGCATGTAATAAACGGCGTCCTCGTTCCTCCTTCATAAATGCTGTATTTGCCTCCTGAATAAGGGCCAGCCGCATGGTGGGCTCCATTTTTCTCAATGGCCTGGTCTTTGTAGCCATCATCGAGGACCGGGCCATTATCGCTACAAAACACAATAAGCGTGTCGTTTGTAAGCCCTTCTTCTGCCAGTGTTTTTGTTAATTCACCAACGCACCAGTCAAGCTCAAGAACGGCGTCACCTCGTGGCCCAAGTTGTGACGTTCCCTGAAATCGCTCGTGGACAATTCGAGGAACATGGCATTCGTGTGCGGCAAAAAATAGGAAGAAGGGCTGGTTCTTTGGTCGTTCTTTTCGAATGAATTTCTTGCTTTGCTTGACCCAGGTATCTGCAAGGTCTTCATCACGAAATCGTGCAGCGTGTCCACCTGTATAGAAACCAATGCGGCTAATCCCGTTGTGAATCGTCTGGTTGTGGCCGTGCGACCAATCCATTTTGAGCGTATCGCGTGCAGATGCGCCTGTTGGTAAATCTGGTGATGGATTTTTTTTACCAACCCACAGCGGATCACTGGGATCGAGGTTCTTCACATGATGGTCTTCAACAAAAACTTGTGGTACGCGATCGTTTGTTGTCGGAAGAAGAAAGCATGTGTCAAAGCCGATCTCCAGAGGCCCCGGGTTGAGTTCACCGTTCCAATCGGGACCATTTGGTCCGCCTAGGCCAAGATGCCATTTGCCAACAACGGCAGTGTTGTAGCCAGCATCACGCAGTAATGAAGCAATCGTTGCTGTTCCTGGTTGTATGATCGCTGGAGCCGTCGGAGCTGCAATCCCTGTCCCTTTTTTACGAAAGGCATAGTTTCCGGTTAAGAACGAGTACCGAGTGGGTGTGCACGTTGAAGCTGAACAGTATCCGCTGGTGAATCGAAGACCTTGTTCAGCAAGAGCATCAATATTCGGTGTTGTGATTGCTGTTGCCCCATTGCAGGAGACATCGCCATAGCCAACATCATCGCCCATGATCACAATAATATTTGGAGTTGCTGCAGTTTCGACAGCGTGTGTGTGGGCTGTGGTGAACACTGCGAGTAGTGCCACCAAACAGAGTGATACAGTGAAAGGGGATACAAATGATTTCATTGATTTATCCTTACCTAAGACAACATATGGGAACTCGCAGTATCTTACATGTGATCTACCCAGTCTACACGAGATAGTTTCAGTACCGGATTTTACAAACGGTTTCTTGACGAAATAAAGCATCAACACGACTCTGTAAAAGGGGCGTCATTCATGGTGCCTTATAGATTTTTTTCTGAATTAAGCCGGTGTAGGTCGGATCGATACATTCGGCTGTCGAGGCGTCGAGTTCTTCCTTCAGCTGAGCTACCGTCTTGGTCTTTTGAGACACCACGTTTTTTGTTTCACCAAGGTTATTAGCCATGATGGCGGCACGTTTAGGTGTTCGTTTTGTTTCCTGTGTTCTTGAGACCATTGTTGCTGGAAGTTTTTTTGCCGAAGTAGTAGTTGCGGCTTTGGTTTCTGAGGGAAAGTCTTCAAGAAGCTTTTCAAGGGCATGAATGGGTGAGGACGGTTTTGCATGGCGAACGGCGGCTTTTTTGTTTGCCACATGGCTGACGATATCAACAAAGGGAACATGTGATCGGCCGGTTACGTCAACAAGCCCAACCTGATGGTTTTCACGATCTCGCCTGCCGCCAGCAGATTGATCGTTCCATTGAAACCAGTGCACGCCGACAAACTTTGGGTTTGCAAGAGCCGAAGCAAGATAGCGGGCGTATGCGAGGCCCCTCTGCCGCTGGTCCCATGCAGAGGAAAGACCAGGGCTTGGCACACCGCGATCTGCTGCTCCAATATGAAACTCACTTGCGATGATCGGGATCTCAGCATTATCGGGAACCTGCCATGATCGAACCTCATTGTCGTACACATTGACAGAAAACACGTCTGCGTGCCCAACAGCTGCACGGCCAAGAACATTTGGACCACGATGGCAGCGGCATCCAAGAAAAAGTGTGCCAGGGAGTGTCTTTTCAATGGCTTCTTTCGATTTTTTGAAAAACGCTTGGGCGAACTCAAAATAAAGAGGATCTATGTCTTTTGCTGCAGATGCACGATATGTGGTGTCACCATGTTGAAGAATCTGGTCCCAGTTAGAAAAAGATGCGCTCCAGGCCTCGTTCAGTTGATTGAGTGAAGCGTATTTCTGACGGATCTGCCTTAGAACCCATTCTTTTGTTGTATCACCGTCTGGAAGTTCGAAAACAAGCTGAGAAAAACGATCCGGCCATTCAAATTCATTTCCGATAAAAATGCCAAGGCAGTAAGGGTCATCTTTTGCCCAGGAAGATTGTTTGAGTGCTTTGCATAAGTCGTTGACATAGTCGTCCCGAAATGGTGAAGGAGTTTTTTTTCCTGTAAGCCACCAGATAGAGGCGAGGAGCGTATAGGGCGTTTTTCTGTCTTTTCGGATGTCGGTACTACTCCAAGCAGCCAGCGTGTTGAGCCCCCACATTTTCATTCGATCATGAATTCCATCTCGGCTCCTTTTTTGCCAGCGGTTCCCCAAGCCGTAAAATGCGTTCAGGGCAGGAAAGTTGACGTAATTTTTGTCTCCTCGTTTAAGCATCGAGAGCCAATAGGAAGGAGCGTCTTTGGTTGGTAGGCGTTCAAAGTAATGCTCCTTAATTCGAGTCGCAGTGACAGGTGTCATTGCTTCCGTGCCAGCAAGACATGCGCCTGTAGAAAAAAAGAGATATCCTTCCGGGTCAACAAGCCACCACTGACTGCCAACTTTTTCGGTACGGAATCTTCCAGTGGATTCGAGGTGGGGGCCATTTTTCCAGCCACCATATGTGCTGGTGTTTTGTGTGTGACCATTTGCTGCTTTGGAAAGTTCTTCGGGAAGTTCCTTTTGAAGCTGTTCACGGGAGTGAAGTTTCCCAGGCCACTCGACAGCCCGGACCTGCCCGAACTGATCAAGGTACGGAAGTTCGTGGAGTAGACGGTCCCGTTGGGGAGTTGCTTCCCACGCTGCAAAAATATCTGAAATTTCAAGGTCGACACGATCATTTGATGAGTCGATATCAAGAACAATGCTAACAATGTCAGCCGGGAAAAATTGTCGCCAGTGATGTCGGTGTCCATTTGGCTTGCCGAGTTGGTCTTTGAAAATATCCGGTCCGTCATATTGAGGTGCTGTTATCGGAAAGACAAAGCCGACAGTTGCATGTTCATCGTGAAGGGCCACTGCAGAACCAACGCAGTGACGGCCCCATCCGAGAGGTTTGCTGTTATTGAGTCGAGCTGAGATGGTTGTGACTCCGGGGTTCTTGTTGCAGACGGGCAGGCCGAGTAACCGGTACGATGATGCATTCCACGGAGTATTGTTTTTCGGTGTAAACGAAATGGTGAAAGGAGCTTTGCCCTGAATACGCCACGTGTCTGGCCCCCTTGCTTCGACACGGACATCCTCTGGGATGTTTATGGGCTTCATCTTGAAAGTGCAAACAGGTTGAAAGAGTTCTTCTGAAGATGTTTTTCTGTCCAAAGATACTTTTCTGTGCTCAGTCGTGTTGTGATCCGGAATTGGTTTATGCACAGTCTGGAAAATTGGTGTGCTGCGTTCACTATCAAGGATGGAGGCCAGACCACTCAGCATCATTGCAACGCGCTGCTTTTGATCCCCGCTTTCAATGAGGTCGTGCTTTTCCGCCAGATCCTCATGTAGATTAAAGAGATGAAGTGGCTTTTTTTCTTTGGTGGTAATGAGCTTCCATTGATTTTTCCGGAAAGCTTTTGCCAGTTTTTGTCCCCAGCCATCTCCATCATTCGCCTGGATGAGAAGTTCGTGTCGAAGCCGAGAGGAATCCTGCTGCAGAAGTGCTGGTAAGAAAGACTGGCTATCAAGCCCATCATGCTTTGGGTCGAGTGTTTGCCCCGTCAACTCAGCAAGCGTCGCGAAAATATCCTGGAGTCCGACAAGTGCAGATGAGGTTACCGCTTGTGCAATCGTCGAACCAGGCTGTGTTCCATCTCCCCATCGAGCAATGAGTGGAACTCTGTGACCACCTTCCCAGACTGTGGCTTTGCTTCCGCGAAGCGGTGCATTCGAGTTGTGATCAAGCCGGTGGTTTCCCGGCTTTCCTCGTGCAAGGCCGCCGTTGTCACTGGCAAATAGAATCAGCGTGTTTTTGAGGAGTCCGTGTGTTTTGAGGTGATCGACAAGTATTCCAAGTTGAATGTCTGCTTCATAAATCATATCGAGATGCGCGTCTCCAGCGGCACCTTTGATGTCTTTTCCTGCTAGCGTTTTTGGTGGTGTGTGAGGAACATGACATGATTCCGTGCAGTAGTGCATGAAAAACGGCGTGTCGACGTGATCTTTTACATGACGGTCAATGAAAGCCGTTGCCTCACTAATTAATTGTGGTCCCGCTTCAGATGAATTCCAGTGTTTGAATCCAAATCCTTTGGTTGGAATTTCAGACGATCCATAAATACCAGGTTCCCATTCAATGAGGTCTTCTGGGGCACCATCAAGCATGCCGTTCCGGAAGGCAATGTAGGGCGACCCCTGGATCCCCTGCGGCAGGCTGTAGGTGAAATCAAACCCCAAGTCGGATGGGCCATCTTTCCATTTTCGGCTGAAGTCAATGTCATGAAAATCAAACTTCCAAGTGACTGGTTTTCTGGTTGTTTTGCTGTACACCGTGCCACCAAGATGCACTTTGCCAAGAAATGCCGTGTGGTAGCCAGCGTGCTTCATGAGCTGACCGAGTGTTGTTTGGCCGTCAAGGATTTGGGATCGCTGATGGAACATCCACGTGCCATTTTCGAGCCGGCCCCGCCATGGATAGTTTCCTGTCATCACACTGTATCGAGATGGTGCACAAACTGCCGAAGGGCTGTGCGCATCTGTAAATCGAATGCCGTTGGCACAGAGGCTCTCAATGTTCGGTAATGTCACTTTACTTTCCGGGTTGTATGCGCGGCAGTCGCCATATCCCATGTCATCCATGAAGAAAATGATGACGTTTGGTTTTTCATGAGAAGTCGCAGCAAATACGTTAGGAGTTGCTGATAACAGAAGAAGAAGTGCGACGAACCGCATTACAGAATTCCCCAAAGAAAAGTGAAAGGATCAAATCGTCTGTTGGCTTCTTGGAAAGCAGACGAAATTGAGAATAGGCAATTTTGAGAATAGGCTAGGCTATCAGGTCGCGGAGCACATGCCCATGAACGTTCGTAAGACGTCTTTCTAATCCATTGTGATAGAAGGTAAGCCGTTCGTGATCGAGGCCCATGAGATGGAGTAGTGTGGCGTTGAAGTCATAGACTGATGCGGGGTTCTCCGCAGCCTTAAAGCCAAACTCATCACTTGTCCCATAGCTGGTCGCTCGTTTCACACCTGCTCCAGTAAGAAAGCACGTGAATGCATCCGGGTTGTGGTCACGCCCTGTTCCATTGGCCTGAAGGAACGGCATTCGGCCAAACTCTGTCGCCCAAACGACAAGTGTGTGGTCAAGCATGCCCCGCTCCCGTAGGTCAGCCAGTAACGCGGCTGTTGGCTGATCCATAATCTCGGCCTGCATCGCGTGGGTTTTCAGAATGTTCTGGTGGGAGTCCCAGTTTGTAATGCCATTTCCACCAGAAGGATCACTGCCATTGAAAAGCTGGACAACCCGTACGCCACGTTCAAGGAGTCGCCGGGCAAGAATACAATTCTGTGCATATGAGCCTCGTAGCTCACTTCCACCTTCAACGCCATACGACGCGAGTGTTGCTGCGGATTCTCCAGCGAGATTCATGACGTCTGGAATAGACATTTGCATGCGACCGGCAAGCTCGTAGCTGGCGATTCGTCCAGCAAGATCGGCATCACCAGGGTATTGCTCGAGATGATGTGCATTGAGTCGCTGAATAATATCACGCGTCGTCGCATCATCTTTCCCCGTAAGTTGTTCTGGACGGCCGAGGTTTTTGGGGGGGCTTGTAGCACTAAAGTCCGTGCCCTGAAACGCTGCTGGTAGAAAACCATTTCCAAAGTTGTTTTTTCCACTGCGTGCGAGTCCGCGAGGATCATTTATGGCAACAAACGCTGGCAGGTTCTCGTTTTCGGTGCCGAGGGCATAGGTTGTCCATGCACCGAAAGACGGAAAACCCTCCATTGTAAATCCAGTGTTCATGAAGTTCTCACCTTGAGGGTGAGCACTTGACTCGGTATGGAGAGAGTGAACGAAACAGAGTTCGTCAGTCTGTTTGGCTAAATTGGGAAGAAGGTCAGAAACCATCTTGCCGGTTTCTCCACGTGGACGAAACTTCCAAAAGGGCTTTGCAATGTTTCCGGTTGGCCCTTCAAATGTCACATCTGGAATTCCAGGTGGCTTCTTGCCGTGAAACTTTTCGAGGGCGGGTTTGTAGTCAAAGGTGTCAACATGACTGACAGCACCAGGACAATAGATAACAAGGACTTGTTTTGCAGGCATTGTGAAGTGAGGTTGGCGTGCTGCATATGGATCGTTGGGATCGATCTTTGGGCGAATAGGTTCTTTTCCGCCCGCAGTACGGACCGTCTCAGCCAGAAGACCATCCCCTTGTAGCATCTGGAGAAGTGCGAGGCTGGAGGTGGAGAGCCCAGCCGTTTTGAGAAATGAGCGGCGGTCCAGGAAATGTCGACCCTGCGGCAACAGGTGTTCAGCGTTGTTCATGATGGCTTACTCAAGAAAGGTGAATGCATTCGAGTTAAGAATTGCTCGACACACGAGGAAAAGATCTTTTGGATTGGTGATACTCTGTACCGCCGCCTTTTCATCAGCGGTTGGCTGGCGAGCAAGAAGGAGTTCAAAACAGCGGTCGAGCGCTGCCGGTAGATTGTTATCGGTGTTTTCAAGTGATCGTTCAGCAATGAGTTTCGACTGTGACATCACAAATGGACTGTTCATTAAATTGAGTGCCTGAAGTGGTGTTGTTGAAACCGGTCGCTTCGCTCGAACCTGACCGCAGTCAGGAAAGTCAAACGCAGTAAACATGCAGTCGTCTACCCGACGCATTCGTTCCTGGTAGATCATCCGCCGCCATGTCTCTTCACTGTAATTGTCGAGGACTTGCCACTGTGCATACCGCTTTTTGACATTATGGATTCTGTAGCTTGGGCCCCCGAGTTCTGGTCGGAGTGAATCTGAGGCAACAAGAATGGCGTCCCGAATGACTTCAGCCTCAAGTCGCCGTGGAGGGAATCGCCAAAGGAGACTGCTTGTTCCATCAATAGAGAGAGCCTCTTCGTCGGGCTTGCTTTCCTGTGTAAAGGCACGAGAGGTGACAAGTAGCCTCAGGATATGTTTGACGGACCAAGGTCTTACTGAGTGGGCACTGGCCATTATCGTTGGTTCTGTGAATTCTGAAGCTAGCCAGTCAAGCAGTTCTGGGTGTGTTGGTTTGGCACCAGCGAAACCAAAGTCACCCGTTGTTGTGACAATGCCTTGTCCAAAGACATGATGCCACATTCGATTCACCATGACCCGAGCCGGGAGTGGGTTTGTTGGCCCTGTGAGCCAGTCGGCAAAAGCCTCTCTTCGTGCCTGGCCAGACGCATTACTGTCGAGTTGCAAATCACCAACAAGAACAAGAGGAGCTGCTGGTGCGACTTCATCTCGCGGGTTTTCGGGACTTCCACGATGGAAGACATGTGTTGGCCCGGGGGTTTTGAATCTGCCAACAAAACTTGGCCGAGGCCCTTCCGTATTGAATTGAGCAATCAGGCGTTGAAGCTTTTGTAAGGCATCTTGTCGGAAAGAAAACTTTTTGTTGAGTTGTGAGTTTTTTTCAGATTCAGCGACAGTCTGCCACGTGCCATCCGCAGTCTGGGTTTCAATACGATATTTTGGAAAGTTGAACGGCTTCAAGTCTGTTAGGTAGTCAGTATCGAAGAAGTTCTCCCTGTTTGTGCTCAAGCGAATACGGTCGATTTCAGTTGGCTTTGTGAATTGAAACTCCAGCCAAGGATTCCCCTTTTCTCCTTGTGGTACACGCGCAGCCCACCGCTCAGTTCCGTACTCACCGTCGTTCACTTTCCAGAGCTCATTGCGTAGCACCTCCATGCCCGGTGCTGCTATTACAGTTGCACCACTTTCGGAACTGGCCACATTGTCTTGAAGATCGTGAAGACCGAAGATTTCAAGTTCATCAAGCCCGATATATCGACTGAGAAAGGTTATCCGAACAGCGTTTGTTGTTGCACTTGGGAAATGGATTTCGCCATAGCCAGCCCAGTCCTCTTGCCATGTGCCAGCATCACGAAGTCGATACCGTTGCTTTGCGATCTCTTTATTGAGTTTCTGTGCGGCTTCACGACGAGGATGGCGTTCGTCGAGTTCCGGGTAGCGGCTTCCAAATTCAACATCTTGGAATACTGCAGAAAGTGAGTAGTAGTCACGAATCGTAATTGGATCAAATTTGTGATTGTGGCAGCGGGCACACCCAATGGTCACACCGAGAGCAGATGCACCAACGGTCTGAAGAATCTCATCCATGCGATCTGCTCGTGCCTGCCGGCGGGCAGACGGTTCTTGGCCGACAGTTGCAACAGGAACATGCGGTCCGGAGACCAAAAAGCCAGTTGCATCTCCATGACCAACCACGTCCCCAGCGATTTGCTCGGTGAGAAATTCGTTATAGGGCTTGTCTTCATTAAATGCCCTGATGACATAATCACGATAGATCCAGGCATTTTTCCGATACATGTTACTTTCGGAGCCGTTCGTCTCAGCCCAGCGAATCACGTCAAGCCAGTGCTGTGCCCAGCGTTCACCAAAATGGGGTGATTCAAGAAGTTGTTCTATAAGTGTGATGTACGCACCGTCTGCATCTGTCTCACAGGATTTTTGAAAGCTAAGAACGTCCTCGGGTGTTGGTGGGAGGCCGGTAAGTACGATCGATGCACGGCGAATCAGGGTTGCGGGATTCGCCGGCTTTGAAAAATGGAGAGATTTTTGACGGAGTTTTCTTAGAAGAAAAGCATCGATTGGGTTTTGCTCGTGCTCGTCTGGTACGGAAGGACAGGCAACTGGCTGAAACGACCACGGCACCTCTTCGGCAGTATAGGCTATTTTGTCATTCATTTGCCCCGGCCACTGCGCACCATCAGTGATCCACTGCCGTAAGAGTTCAATCTGCTGTTCCGGTAGCTTGTCGCCATCCGTTGGCATCGCCATGTCTGGGTCGCGATGTTCCACGACTTCAATGAGATAACTTTTTTCGGGATGTCCTGGAACAAGTGTTGGGAGTCCGTAGTCGCCACCTCTGAGCATCATTGCTCGTTTGTCTAGTCGCAGGCCAGACTCCTGCTCGTCTTCGCCGTGGCAGTGCCAGCAGTTCTCTTCGAGTATCGGCTGGATATCCTTTTCGAAATCGATGGCTGCTTCTGTGATTTGAGTTGCTTGCAGATAAAGCGTTGCCAGGCAGCACAGGAGAATAAGTCTCGCTGAACAGAAGTTGGAACGGTGTGTTGGAGCGGCGTGTTGAATCATGGTGACCTGTCTCACGTGATATCTTACAGAGGATCAATTTATTCTAGGCCGGTACGGCCAGATTGCCTTATTGTGTGGCTTCTTCGGCAACGACTTTTTTGTGTGCTTGAAGTTCTGGCCAGCTAAGGGTTCCGTCTTTGTCCGCGTCTGCATCAGGATTCTTTTTAAAATAAAGATCTTTCCAATATTCATTACTTTTTGGTTCAGGTTTCCCGGGAGCCTTCCACTGTGGCTGTGGGGGGGCAACACCTTTTTCTGGAAGACGCGACGCAAGTGTCTGCCGGAAGCGTTGAATCCGGTCTTGATGTTTTGTTTTGGTTGCAAGGTTTTCCCATTCATTTGGGTCCGATGCAGTGTTGTAGAGCTCTTCTTTTCCGTTCTCGTAGCGAATGTATCGCCAACCACTGCTGCGAAGCGAATAGCTTTCTTTGTGTGGGTCATATTTCATCCGCCACTTGTAGAGCGCGGTGAGGGCTTCATCTGGACCCGTCCAGGTCCCGCTAGTCGGGTCCTTTAAGAGTGGCCGAAAGCTGTGACCATCGAGTGGATGCCCTTTTTCATTTTTCATCGTGTCGCCTTCGAGGTCACAGAGGTCACAGAGTGTTGGGTAGATGTCAACGAGTGACACAGGTCGATCGCATGTTGTGTCAGCCAGAGCAATTCCTGGGGCTCGTACAATTAACGGGATTCGTGTGCTCTCCTGCCACAGTGAATTTTTGTAGAGATAGTCTTTTTCACCCATTCCCCAGCCATGGTCGCTTGTGAGCACAATAATTGTACTGTCTTTCAGTTCGGTGGTATCAATTACATCAAGAATTCGACCAACCTGCTCATCAACAGAGGCAATGCTGGCAAGGTATGCTTGAATAAAATGCCGAAGTGCGTCATCACGCGACTCGTAAGATTCCACAAGCTTGTGGAAGAGCTTTCCGCCCATGTCTTCGGTTCGCTCGGAGTTTGGTTCCTTGCCTTCAGGAAGCCCCCGGATTGTCTGCGCGAAGGTGTCGTCGATATCACCGTCAAGAATTTCAGGCAATGAGATTTCATCCACGGGGAACATGTTAAAAAACTTCTGCGGAACAATAAGCGGCGTATGGGGCCGAATGAACCCGACACCCATAAAGAACGGTTTACGATTCTTTGCCTTTGTTGCAGCGAGTGCTCGAAGTTGTTCAACGGCCCAGTCTCCATTTTTTTCATCGGGAGTAGGATCATTTTCACCCGAGCGATGGATTTTGAGTTCGTCGACTTTCTGCCACCCGCCTGTTCTCCACATAAGCGGCCTGCCATCCTTTGTGGTTCTTCCTTCAATATTCACAAGTGGACCAAAAGAACCATCAACTGGACCAATTTCGCTATATGGAGTGGGCGTGTCAGGATGCGGCTGATTGTCTTTCCCGTCGTAGGCGAATGGTCCGTAGTCAGCGCGATTGCCAAAGTTTTTCCATTCTCCACGAACCATATGGTGCAGAAGCTTCCCGGTTCCCACGGTGTAGTATTTGTTCTGACGGAAATAATCCATGAGTGTTCGGGAGTTTTTCAGGACTTCATAGGTGTCCCATTTTGTAAACCCGTAGCAGCCTGAGTTGTGCGGGTAGATGCCGGAGAACAGGCATGCCCGAGACGGACCGCAGATTGGAATGTTGCAATGTGCCTGCGTAAATCGAACGCCTGAATCAGCAAGTCTCACCATGTTCGGTGTCACTGTTTGTGGGTGTCCATTAAACCCTTCAATGTAGTCATTTAAATCATCACAAATAATGAAGACTACATTTGGACGGTCTGTTCCGTCATTTTGTTTTGCTGCAGCCACACAGATGGTGCCCATCGCCATGACGATGGTACCGCAGGCAAACAAAAGCCACGAGTGGGTTGATACAGAGCGATGCATAAGGCCTTCCAATTATTTCTAGTGAACCCGTCCGACTACGTAGATGTCATGAATTTCATCAGATGACAAGGCAGCGTTCAAGATAATCATTTCGTCAATAACGCCGTCAAGGTTACGGACAGCAAAGTCCGGTGTTTTTCGGAACGGCTGCCCCCAGTTGCCAATTTCTGCAGCACCAATTTGAAGAGTATCAATGACAAACTCATTTTCAATTTTTTCCTGGCAAGTAACTGTGCCGTTTACATATTGTGTGACTAGCCGTGCTGCGGGGTCGTAGACGGCTGCAAGGTGAACCCACTGACCAGTCATGGAAGGCATCCAGACCGCATCAGAGAAGTAGACGTGGTGGAGCCCCTTGTCTTGAATTGGCGGTGAGTTTGGGCCAGTTGAATAAAAGAGTTCTTGTGAGTCGTCGACCATCACCGAAAACATAAGTTGTCCATCATGTCGAATTTGCCAGTGAGGTTCACCGTTTTCATATCCGTCAGATAAAAACAGTGCATTGTATTTGTGCTTCAAGCTATTTATTTTTGCCCAGCAGGAAAATGTATAGGCAGAAAACGTTCCGTTAATTTTTGTCCTGATGCGGCTCCCTGGTCGACTCATAAGAACGCCAACGGATTCCTTCTCGAACCGTCCCGGAACAGTCTCGACTAAACCAAGAAGTTGCCCTGCGCTTGCAAAGTCAGTCTTGGCAATATTTGGATAGCGACGGCCAGTGAATTTTTTTTCTGCCGGAAATAATGCAATCAGTCGAGGGTCGGCAGCAAGTTCCTTCATGAAGTGGCGATATGAGGCGTGCTGTTTTTTTAAGTCGTCTCTCGATTGTTGTTCGATTGCATCGAGTTGCGGAATCCGACTGAGAAATTCGGAGTCGACCGCTTCGCGATCGAGAGAAGTCTGCTCCCCGGCCTGCAAAAGGTCGTCATCGAACTGCTTGCCCCGCAAAAGAACCTCGCCATCGATCACGGCAACCTGCGCCCTCCCTTCACTCATATCGAGCGCAAACCGTGTGCCGAGGTCAATGATGTCAGTGCCGGCAGCCTTGACAATAAACCCTTGAGCCGCTGGGGGTACTGTCGCTTCAATACGACCATTTTTTACTGAAACGGCCCAGTCAGAAATGACATCAAGTTGAGCCGGACCTTCTACAACCAGCGTTGCCCCGCAGAAAAAATCAATCACAGCGACACCGCCAGAAAATGCAAAGCCACCAGGCGGGAGGAGGCTGCCGTCAGTGATTTTTTGCTCATCGTTTGGCCATGACACATCAATCGTCTTCCGAAGGACAGCGTGTCCTGTGAGAGTTGATTCCACTCCTCCCCAGGTCTTCTTTTTGGTAGGTGTATTCTTAGGAATAGGCGTTGTGTCAGTGTGAGTAAGGTCCGGCGTTGCGACGTATGGCTCACCGCCATTTTTGCCGATCATGTAGCCCGTCAAACCGATGAGTAAACAAATGCTCAAGGCGGCTGCCAATTGAATTCTTGGCACGAGTCTGCCTGGTTGCCTCGAAGATGAATGTGCCACCATTCTTGATGGGGAAAAGACATCCTGTGCCTGAGGGCTGGCGAAATCACGGAGCATTCTGCTTGGGAAAACCTCACAAAGTGCCGTGTGTGTTTTGTGAAGCTCGTTGTAACGCTGTTGTGCTTCTGCTGAGTTTTCCAGTATCGAATCCAGTTTTTGTGCATCGCTGTGGCTAAGAGACTGGTCAGTCGATAAGGAGATCAGGCGATCAAGTTCAGCTGAATCAATGTTGTCACGCATGATGTTCACTTTTGATCGTAATGAGTTGTGTTATTTTTGAATTTTTCGCTGGATGCATTGTCCAAGTTTTTTTCGAATTCGTGACAATCGCATACCAATCGCATCAAGGCTCATGTTCATTGTGGAGGCGATGGTGGCGAGTGGTATGTCTTCTCGGTATCGCTGTTCAATAAGTTTGCTTTCATCAACGTTCAGTTGCTTGACGCAGTCCTTAAGGGCACTCACCCGCGCATCGTCATCGACTTGAGATGAATCTGTTTCGTTGTCTATCTGTTCATAGACCGTGTCAGAGAAAACTAACCGATTTCTTGATTGGTTTTTTCTCCAGGCCATGAGTTGGAATCGAGCGATCGTAAATGTCCAGGCCTCGAAGCTCGTTCCTGGCCTGTAATCCGTAGCTTTTTGCCAGATGACAAGGTTTGTCCGCTGGAGAACTTCAAGCGTTTGGTCTCTGTCAGCAAGGCGCTTCAAAATGAATCCGTAAAGCCGAGGTTGCATCGCCTCAAGTAATATCTCGAAATCACTTTGTTTTGAGGGTGTGTTCGTAGCAGCACCGGGGTTTTTTAGAAAAATTGCACAATAGCCGTCCTTGTAAATAGCAACACGTGCATGAAGCTAACATGCACGTGTTGCGTTTACTGAACAAAGTACTCTGGAAGAAGTTATTTCTTAAGGGGGATATGTTCGTTAAATTTCTCAGGGACGTTAATGAGTTTAGCCATGTCACTGACAATAACTTTCATCTCTTCTTTGTCTTTTGCGCTTTTCTTCAGTTTTTTACACAACGCAATTAACGATTCTTTGTCGGATTCAGAATCAGTAAGACGATCGGCTAATTCAGAGATTTGCGATGGAACATTTTGCCCAAGTTCCTCGAGATCAAAAATTTCCTGAAGATTCGAAAGGGTATCAAGACGAATTTGGATGTTTTCCATTTCGGGCGAACCGCTCGTGCTCTCACCCGCACATCCAGAAAGAATAGCCACTCCTGCCAGAAGGGTGATGAAATATTGCTTCATTGAGAATCCTTATTAAAAAAAGAGGAATAATGACAATGTTCAAGTGCTTCATTGTCTGAGATTTGAAACAGATCGGTGCAACGGTTTTGTGGCCGTCACACCGATCTTTTGAGCAAATTAGCCGACGTCCTGTTTAATAATCACCAGTTACCGGTGTGTTTTCACGTCTGCTTAGCAAAGACATATATGTCTCCATTGCAACGTTCTCATTGATAAAGTGCACTGAACCATCTGCAAATGCATGACCGATGACACCACCAGTGTGCCCGGAACTTCCAGCATAAAAATTCTTCTGCCATGGCAGTCCGGCTTCAGAAGCCTTGTTCATAGTCTGTTCTTTTCCGTTGCCTCCAGCGCTTGATGGCTTCCAACTGGTTTCATTGATCCAGGCAACAACAGGTGGTGCGTTTGAGCACCACTGGGTCGCTGCCGCATTTTCAATCAACAAAATTGTTTGGGCGAGACCATCAGTGAATTCTGACAGGCCTGTATCACCACTGTTGGCTGGGCTTCCCGGCCATGCACCCAAGCGGAGTGCACCTTGCTGCTTCCAAAACCAATCTTGAATTTGTCCAGCTCTCGCGTGAGAAGCACCGTATTTCGGCTCCTGAGTGCTGTATGCCTGCTTCCAGTACACAGAACCTGTACTTCCACGATAATTGATTGTACCTCTAGCGTCTCTCGTTTCTAAGATACGTCCCATGTAGTCAGTGCCTTCTTTGTCTTTTAGATCACTAGTCCAAGAAGGGCATGAGAATGCACTGATGATCCGATGTGCTGGTCGGACTGGGTTCAAGCCAGATATTTTCCAGTTTGCTGGTTTTGGTGAAAGGAAATTGTTGTTATCAATCGCCCCGATCGCGTCGTACATCGGTTGCTGTTCGATTGTAGGCAGAAGTTTTGTAGCCCAGGTCCATGAGTTCGTTCCGTGCGTATTGGTTACATTGAGGGCAGAAACACCAGAGCTGTTGTTGAGATAGTGGATCGGTGGAAAAAAGTTGTCACTTTTGCGTGCGTTTTGATCTGCAAGCGTATGCATTGCAAGACCAAGTTGCTTGATGTTGTTTTGGCAACTTGATCGACGAGCAGCTTCACGGGCCTGCTGAACGGCAGGCAGAAGAAGCCCAACAAGGACGCCAATGATTGCAATAACAACGAGCAGCTCAATGAGCGTGAACCCGCGTGTGCGAGACTTATCGTGTAAACACATGATGAACACTCCAGATCAATTAGGTAGAGAAACAAATTAGATAAAGAAACAAAAGATGTACGGTATAGCTTGAGCCCATCAAAAAAATTGGATGAAAAATACCAAAGCCCCAAGCCCTCGTATAAAACTAACTGTAACGCGAGACGCGGAATATCACAAGATTCGGTATTGTGAGAACTCAAGATTTAATTCGTCGCGAGGCATGAAATCGGTTTCATGCGAAGCGTTACTGGGAAAGTAATATTGATTGACTCGTTTCAGAGGTCTTTCGTTGTGGATGCTTTTTCGGCACGTCGCTGCGGGCCTTGGAAGAGGCCTGCACTAATCCCTTTTTTTCATCGCAAAACCTACCTTATTGTGCCTGTTCAAAAGAGGGAAGAATTCTTTCCGGCAGTGTCTTGAGAAGCGGCCCCATTCCTTTGTTGTGTGACGTGACAATAGCGATCACGTCTAGCTTCGGAAAGAAAAAGATAAACTGGCCGCCAGCCCCGCGACACGTAACGCACTCTATTTTCGTTTCACCAACCTCAGCGACGCTCTGCCAAAAAAAGAACCCGTATGAGTTTGTGTCTGATGGCGCGCACAGCTGACTTGTTGCCTGCTCAATGTATTCAGCTGGTATCAGCTGTTCTCCATTGAATTGCCCCTGTTGGCGAACAAGAAGTCCCCACTTCACCATGTCACGAGAACACATGCTGCTTCCTGCCGCGCTCTTTGGGAGGCCGTTGATGTCCTCCGGCCAGTGGGACTGAGTTATTTTTAGTTTCTCAAGGAGTTCTTTTTTCAGAAAGTTTTCAGCTGATCCGGGTACCACAGCCTCAATCACTTGCATGGTGATCGCGGGGTCAATGCCCTGGTATTTAAACTCACGAGGTGCAGATAGAATTGGTGCAGTGCGTTCAAAAAACATCTGCACTTGATGCTGCCCTTGATTCTTCGCAGTGTCGGATCTGATTTGTTGCTGAATTTTTTGTGGAATGCGAATGCCA
>JABHNP010000246.1 GCA_018694455.1 Planctomycetaceae bacterium
AGACCGCTAAACCTTATTCAGGATCAAAAACTTTGAAGGCCTTAGTCTGGGCAAACTAAAGAAAACACGCTTCCAGCGCAAAATTAAGAAGCGACATCGTGCAGGCAACCACGGATACCCATCCGGCCTAATGAGGGTTTATCACATATAGCGAACAAATCTGGACGATTCTTCTAATCGAAGATGTTTCGCCTCTACATATCATTATGTCGCCGTCCAAAGGACTACATGCATGGCACAATCACTCAATCGTATTTTCCTTCTCCTTGTTATCACTGGATACTCCGCCATTATCTTTTCAGGAGAAGGTTTCTCAGAAGAAGTTTTGGATTCTTCAACGGTGGAACAGTCTGAGAAAACATCTGACGCACAGCAAAAAAATCCTGCTGTTAAGAAACCTGTTTTGATTCCAGGAACTGGCAGTGTGATAAAAAACGGTGCCGACACATTCGAAGATGAAAACTGGAAATGGTATCACCGGCACCCGAAAAGCTCACGAGAACAAGACGAGAGAATGAGAAGTCCTCTTGGTAAAAGTAATAATGGATTGTGGTTTGAAGGGCCGAAGCGAGGCACACCGGATGTTGTAAAGCGAGTAGAACTACCTGCCGCCGGATTAGAGGGTAGTACTCATGGTTTACTCGTTGCAACTCTACGTGCTGGCATTCCTGGACGGGTAACCTACCGCATGATGCAGGATGATCTTATCTTCAATATGTCAAAAGCTGCCGGCCGCGGCCTCTCTGTAGCTGATAATCCGAGTGTCGTGACCCGAGTATATCTCCCACCCTTCGCGCAATGGGAACAACGCAATGGAGCCTCATTCGGTTTTCGTTGTGGCTGCACAACACACGCTATCATTACCGGCAAAAAGCATCCTGATAAGGGAGATTTCGGTGTTGAAGAATACTGGCCTGGCATGTTCATTTGTTTTGAACCTGGAGATAGTAAAGAAAAAAGTGACTCTGCATACCTTCGCGTACGTGGCGATCGTCGGGGACGCGGTATGCGTGGGCCAACGATTACTGAAAAAGACCTTGGCTGGTGGACGCTTGGAATGAGCTTCTCACGCGACGGTAAAGTTCACTACTTTGCAAGTCCTGGTGTTGAAAATCTTTCAATGGATGACCATCTTACATCTCAAAACCCATATGGATATCGGACTGAATGGGTAAAAACATTCTTCTATAACGTATGCAGCCAAGATGATGGAAAGACGTGGAGTACTCCTTGGGTCATTGATGACCCACAAACGTTCTTTGTTAGACGTCAGAATGTGGCGAGGTCGAGTCGGAGATCGCAGCGGTAATTGCTACCTGCATAGCTTCAGAAACTGCTGCAGCATCAGCACCGCAACGCTCTACTTCTCGGCTTACAACATGGCAGTGCACACGGTGACCAGCGAGGTCGACCTGAGGAGGTTCGACCTCGCTACAGACCGTTTCAGAAAGTGGACATCTCGGATGAAACCGGCAGCCTTGGGGTGGTTGTGATGGACTTGGCACGTCGCCTTTGAGCACAATTCTTTGACGCCGCTTCTTTACTTCCACACTTGGAACTGCAGAAAATAATGCATGCGTATATGGATGAAGGGGTTGGTGACACAATTTGTCCACGTCCGCAGACTCAACAATTTGACCGAGATACATGACCGCAATATTGTCAGCTAAATACTCCACCACAGAAAGATCGTGTGAAATAAAAAGATACGTAAGACCAAGTTCCTGCTTTAGTTCTTTAAGTAAATTAATTACTTGAGCCTGAATTGAAACATCAAGAGCTGAGACAGGCTCATCAAGAACAAGAAATTCTGGCTTCAGTACAAGTGCTCGAGCAATCGCTATTCGTTGCCGCTGCCCACCTGAAAATTCATGTGGATACCTTTCGAGAACAGCCGCGGATAGTCCCGTACGCTCAAGAGCCCGTTTCATTTCCTCCAATCGAGTAGCCCGTTCACCCACCTGGTGGAGAACAAGACCCTCCTCAAGAATTGAACGTATTTTCATTCGTGGATTCAGTGATCCGTAGGGATCCTGAAAAACCACCTGCATCCGACGTCGCAGTGATCTTAAGCCTCTCGCATTCTCTTCTCGTACTGCATGTTTATCAAACAGAACCTCACCGCCTGTTGGCTCTACAAGTCGTAGAAGGCTTCGCCCAACAGTGGTTTTCCCACAACCACTTTCTCCAACAAGGCCGAGGGTTGTGCCTCTCGAAATATCGAATGTCACTCCATCGACTGCTTTCACGGCACCCACCTGCCGACGCAACAATCCCTTTCGAATCGGAAAGTGTGTTTCCAAATCCTTCACTTGAAGCAATGCAGGATTATTCTGAGGCTGCTGTTCATTCACAAATTGATCTCCTCAGCAAAGTGGCAGCGAACAAAGTGTCCTGGAATAACCTCGCGAAGTAACGGGACCTCTGAA
>JABHNP010000296.1 GCA_018694455.1 Planctomycetaceae bacterium
GGTGCGTTACAGGCACATCAGGTTCAAGTTGCAACTCACTGGATAACAATCGACAACTCACATTAACAAGTTTGCGGCGAGCAGCTTCGGGCACGTCACCAACAACCACTGATTGAACTTCTGCAAGCTGTGGTATTTCTGTTCCTTCAACCGCCGGGAGTAATCCACTCGCAAAATACAAGGCATCGACCCCAGCAAATGAGAGGGGCTTTTCGTTAAGAATTGCACTTGCAGATTGCTCAGCATCTTCATCCGTCAATGTCAGCCCACTAATGAGATTCGATGGTTCTCCCACAAAACGCATTGCAACATCCCGAACACCAAGTGAACCCCATGAACGGGATACTCGAGCTGCATACCACCACCCCTCTGTAGGAAGACCGTTTGGACCATCGATGGTGTACTCAAGGCGAGTCGCTTGTGGGGCCACAAACGACACCCTGAGTTGCAACCGATACCGACCTGCACGATCACTATCTACCAGACCCACCGGGTTGTCTGCAGCGGTTACCAGGCGATATTGTTTCACAACAACCAGGCCCTCGCTCAGAGTGCGACGAAACTCAATAGACATCTGATCATCTGCAACCGTTGCCTCCCAGTCTTTTTGTTCAAGACTATTTCCGTCTATCTCACCGTCTTCCGGCCGCTTCTCGCCATCTCGGGATGCGATCGCTACACGGAAGGAGAGTGGATCGTGAAACCCTGCATTGACATCTACAACAGGGACCGTACTGAACTCTGGACGTATTACCTCAAGTGGACGCCGGGTTGCACTCACCTCCACAGTTTGCTCACGACCGAGTAATTCTCCCTGTGGCCGACGAAAGACAACGGGGAAGTTCTGACCAGGCTTCAGACGAGCTAATACAGCGGTGAGACTTTGCGGGTCTGGTGTTGTTGAGTCAGACACCTGAACAAGAACATCTCCAGCCTTCAGCCCAGCATTGGCCGCTGGAGTGCCATCACCAACAACGCTAAGGCGACACCCCTCAGGAACAACATCTGCAGCAAAGTGACCGATGTATGCCCCGAGATCGTCCTGATCGTGAAACTGCTCGCCAGCCAATTCAATACGCTCAACAGTTGCTCCACGGCTCGATAGCGTAACAAGCATGCCGGTTGGACCATCCGGCTCAAGTGAACCCAACGAGAGATGACGCCGCGGCGATGATGATAATGCGGACTGATCTCTATCCGATGCCGGTTCACTCGAGGGCCCAACAACCGACTGATCCCCAACGAGACGATCTGACTCCGTTGATGACGCGTTAGGGCTGTCTCCAGTGTCAACCTCACCTTTTTTGACAGTTTTGTCTTGCTTTGAAATGTCTTCATTACCAGCGGCAACGTCAGCAACCCGTGGTGGTTCTTCTGCCTGCGGAAACAGAATCGTGCGCATGACCTGGCTGCCGAGAACAGCAGCCAACGAAAGAGCAATAAAAACAGCGTAACGTCGTTCCACGATAATCCAATAAAAATCCTATGAGAAAAACAGTAGTGTAGCCTGTTTCCGTTCAAATCAGGAGGGCGTCTTCCGATTTTTGTTTTTGTTAACGCCCCACGAGGAGCCGATCCCCAAGGAAATTGTCCAGTTCTGGAATATTGTAAATTTTGTCCGAGGTTGCTTTCATGTCGTACTTTATCCGTCGATATCGCACTGTCTCAAAATCTTCGACAATTACATAACAGGCTCTGGGGTCATTATCTCGAGGCTGACCTACTGAACCAACGTTGATCATAGCCTTGGTAGCTGGCAACACCATCTTCACTTCAGTTGTGCCCGGCCCAACAGCCGCAGCTACGAACTCTGGGGCCATAGTAAACACTCCAGGAATATGCGTATGGCCCTGAAAGCACAGGCGAGTAACAAGTTCGAATATATGCTTGAGCTTGAGTGGATTATAAATGTCCTCAGGAAACACATACTCATCCAGAGGTCGCCTTGCTGAACCATGAACAAAGAGCACCTCACCTTCCTTAAAACTTCTCGGCAGTTCACCTAGGAAGTCAAAGAGGTTGTCTTCTGAGCGACGTACTCGCTGATCATGAGACTCGAGTTGATCACGAGTCCAACGAATAGCTCGTTCTGCTCCTACGTTGAATCCGTCTGGATCAAACAGGGCACCTTGATCATGATTTCCAAGAATTACCTTTGCACAACGATCACGAATTGTAGACAAACACTCACACGGATTGGGGCCATATCCGACAACATCACCAAGGCAGTAGAGTGCGTCGACGCCCTGATCATTGATATCCTCAAGAACAGCTGTAAGCGCCTCAAGATTTCCATGAATGTCACTAACGAGTGCAATCTTCACAAATACTTTCCTGTCGCTAAATCAGCCTCAAGTACTCAGTGTATGGGCGGCCTGAGAGGGCACTCGCAATGATGACGAAACGCAATGCTGCCGAAAACAGTGCAGAAATTTTGTAACACCAAAAACTACACAACAAATAATAGTTCTTCGGTGTAACCTACCAACCTCAGGAATACATAATACTACAACAATTTTTGTTCACGTTTCGATTACGGTCAAGCAGGCTTCACTCATGCCCCCAATTCAGAAGTTTCTTGCTATCGAAACCAGCACGAGTCCAGGGAGCGTGGCCGCTGGAGTTCTTCCCTCACGCCATGATACGATGAACCCATCATGCGATCTTTTTGTGCAAGAATCTCGCCTCCCCGAAACAGGGACTCAGGGGCGACATCTGATGCCAGCCCTTACTGCGGCAGCTAAATCGGCGGGCTGGTCACTCGATATGACCGATCTTGTAATTGTGGCGACTGGGCCTGGGCCTTTTACGGGGCTACGCGTGGGCATTACAACAGCAAAAGCCATTGCCTGGACAAACAGTTGCCCTCTTGTGGGAGTTTCAACGGTATCCTGTTTGGCAACTCAGGCGATTTCGGAATGTGGTCCAGTTGATCGAGTCGAGGTAATTTTTGATGCTGGACGTGGAGAACTATTCGTCGCGACGGCAACCCAACCAACAGATGGTCTTATTTGGCAGGTCAGTGATGGCACGTTGAAGAGACCAGAGGAATGGCGTATCGCCTTACCTCGCGATACTATCGTCACCGGGCCTGGCCTAGCACTACAACATGAAGTGCTTCAAGAACTACAATCCAACCCAGGTTCACGAAGCGTTCCACCAGCATCAGCATGGCACCCAAACTCCCGCACACTAGCCCGCATTGGTATTGCCGCAGCCGAGAGAGGACTCACAACGGAGCCAGCGACATTATCACCAACATATCTGAGAGCAAGTTACGCCGAGGACCGATCAGGCACGTGAGTGATAACTACCGTCAAATCCAAGAGGCCTTTATTCCTCGACGTCGCGCTCTCCCTGTATGACCGACTGCATGCCCACGGTACCATGTACATTGATATGGTAGTTTTGGGTGGCGACGTCTTTCATAGCGCGTCTCCCGTGACACCGAAATACCTGAAGCGGATATTTATGCCGTAACCGTCATTTCCTGACGCCGGTTCCAAGTTTTCCCATCGATCAAGAAATTATTGCCATGCAATCAATTCAAAAGCTTCTTGTTGCAAACCGTAGCGAAATCGCTATCCGGGTTTTCCGCTCAGCACATGAACTCGGTATGCGAACCGTAGCCATATATGCCCATGAAGACAGATTCTCTTTACATCGCTTCAAAGCAGATGAGGCATATCTCATAGGACGTGCTGGAGAACCATTACGAAGTTATCTGGACATTGCTGGAATTGTTGCATTAGCAAAAGAACATAATGTCGATGCAATTCATCCGGGGTACGGCTTCCTTTCTGAAAACGCCGAATTCGCGCGAGCGTGTAAGGAAGCCGGGATTATCTTCGTTGGACCACGAGTGGAACTTCTCGAAAACCTCGGAGATAAAACTGCTGCTCGTGAACTAGCTGTTCAAGCTGGTGTGCCAATACTTGCGGGATCATCACGTGCTGTCGAAAGCATTGAAGAGGCAATCGGCACTGCCGAGGAACTTGGTTTCCCAGTCATGCTGAAAGCCGCACACGGTGGCGGTGGTCGTGGCATGAGAATCGTACGCAACAAAGAGGAACTTCCTGCTGAGCTAGAGAGCGCTCAACGCGAAAGTAAAACTGCTTTTGGTAGTACAAGCGTCTTTATTGAAAAGTTTATTGAACGTGCGAGACACATCGAAGTTCAATTGCTGGGAGACACCCATGGAAATCTGGTACACCTTTTTGAGCGAGACTGTTCCGTACAGCGTCGGCACCAAAAAGTAGTAGAAGTTGCTCCTGCCCCAAATCTTTCGTCGACAACACGAGATCAAATATGTGATGCAGCAATTGCTATTGGCAAAACTGCCAGATATGAAAATGCTGGCACGGTCGAATTCCTTGTAGATGCCGAGGCTGACCGATTTTATTTCATTGAAGTGAACCCTCGCATTCAGGTTGAACACACCGTGACCGAGGAAATCACAGGTGTTGATATTGTTCGCAGGCAACTTCAGATTGCAGCTGGTAAACGATTGACTGATCCAGACATCGGACTCGGTGACCAAAAGGCTATTCGCACGATGGGGGCAGCAATCCAGTGCCGAGTGACAACAGAAGATCCGGAAAACCGTTTCCTTCCAGACTACGGCAGAATTACGGCGTATCGTTCTGCAAGCGGAATGGGAATTCGACTTGATGCAGGCACGGCTTTTTCTGGTGCCGTCGTCACTCCATATTTTGATTCACTCCTCGTCAAAGTCACTGCACGAGGATTGTCTCATGTTGAGACTGCCGGTCATATTGAACGTTGTCTCCAGGAGTTTCGTGTCCGTGGAGTCAAAACCAATATCCCGTTCCTCATCAATCTTGTGACGCACCCTGAGTTTCTAGCAGGGAACTGCACAACTCGTTTTATTGACGAAACACCAAGTCTTTTTGACTTCCCTGTGCGGCAGGATCGGGCCACTCGCCTCCTTGGTTTTCTTGCCGAGAC